>JAGCAV010000431.1 GCA_017652545.1 Lachnospiraceae bacterium | reverse complement strand
GTCAAGCAGGTGTTTGCGCAGATGAAGGAACTGGGAATAAAGGATGTTGCCTGCAGGATCTATCCGAATGACCGGCATGAGGTGCTCAATGAGCTTGACCGCGCCCAGGTCTATGAGGATGTTCTGGAGTGGCTGGAAGGGAGACTGTCATGAGAGGCTTATTTAATCTGGAGGGACCGCTGTTTACCGCCCTGAACAAGCTTTCAGACCTGATCATCCTGAATCTTCTGTTTGTGCTGTGTTCCCTGCCGATCGTGACCATCGGAGCATCCATGACGGCACTGTCCTATGTGACACTCAAAATGAAGGAGGGTGAAGAGGGTTATGTGGCCCGCTCCTTTTTCCGCTCTTTCAAACAGAATTTCAAACAGGCAACCATCATCTGGATCTTCATGCTCCTGATCGCCGTGCTGATGTTCATGGATTTCAGGATCATGCGTCTTTATGAGGGCACGGTGGGCACTGTGATGCGGATCAGCGTCTATCTGGGCGCGCTGATCTGGGGCATGATCCTCGTCTACATCTTCCCGCTGCTGGCACGGTTCGAGAATTCCATCCGGCAGACGGTGCAGAACGCGATCCTTCTGGCGATCGCCAACGCCCCGAAGACGCTTCTGATGCTGGCTGTTATATTCGTCGCGGTCTTCCTCACACTCTGGAATGCAACGACCATTATCTGGGGGATCCTGATCTGGTTCCTGATCGGCTTTTCGGCCCTCTCATACATCGATTCCATGCTGCTTGTGCCGGTTTTTCACCGGCTGGCGCCGCCTGAGGAAGAGGAGGAAGAAGCACTGGAAGAAGCGCAGGACGAAGAAGAATCGTGAGGAAAACAGGCCGGAAAAACCGCCCCGCCAACCTGCTCCGGATGAAAAAGAATTGACGTGAGCGATGTTATTTCATATAATCAAGTTCGTGTTTACGCCTGCGGAAACGGTCTCGTGGATACTGCAGGCGTTTTTTGTAGTCTATGCAAAGACCGTTTCCATCATGTAAAGACGAGAAACCAGCTGACAGGGAAACAGCAGCTTCGGCGGACGAGAAACGCCGGGGTAGTTACCGGAAGGAGGACAACGTATGCTGTACAACAAGGTCTCTACGGATCTGAATTTCGTGGAGAGGGAACAGAAAACAGTAGAGTTCTGGAAGAAAAACGACATTTTCCAGAAAAGCATGAAGCAGCGGGAAGGAAACGAGACCTACACCTTCTATGACGGACCGCCCACAGCCAACGGACAGCCCCACATCGGGCATGTGCTTACGCGCGTCATCAAGGACATGATCCCCAGGTACCACGCCATGAAGGGGCAGTATGTTCCAAGGAAAGCCGGCTGGGACACCCACGGACTCCCGGTGGAGCTTGAGGTGGAGAAGGAGATCGGCATCGAGGGCAAAGACCAGATCGAGGCCTACGGAATCGAACCTTTCGTTAAGAAATGTAAGGAAAGTGTCTGGAAATATAAGGGCATGTGGGAGGAATTCTCCGATGTGGTCGGCTTCTGGGCCGATATGGATGATCCTTATGTGACTTACTATGACGACTATATTGAATCGGAGTGGTGGGCTCTGAAGACGATCTGGGACAAGGGCCTTCTGTACAAGGGCTTTAAGGTCGTGCCCTACTGCCCGCACTGCGGAACGCCGCTCTCCTCCCATGAGGTGGCGCAGGGGTACAAGACGGTCAAGGAACGCTCTGCGATCGTCCGCTTCAGGGCTAAGGGATTTGAAGATGAGGGTGAGGTCTGGTACCTGGCCTGGACGACCACGCCCTGGACGCTGCTGTCCAACACGGCACTTTGCGTGAATCCGGAAGAGACCTATGCAAAGGTAAAAGCCGCGGACGGATATACCTACATTCTGGCAAAGGCGCTGCTGGACACGGTCCTTGGGAGCCTGGCCGATGAGGAGAAGGGGATCGCCGCATATGAGATCCTGGAGGAGTATACCGGCAGGGATCTTGAATATAAGGAATACGAGCCGCTCTATGCCTGCGCAGGCGAAGCCGCTGCAAAGCAGCGCAAGAAAGCCTTCTTTGTAACCTGTGATGACTATGTCACCATGACGGACGGCACCGGCATCGTCCACATCGCACCTGCATTCGGTGAGGATGACGGACGGATCGGCCGCGACTATGACCTTCCCTTTATCCAGTTCGTGGACCTGAAAGGTTTCATGACCGAGGAGCCCTTCAAGGGCATGCGGGCGAAACCCACCAAAAAGGAAATGGATGAAGGCGCGATCAGCGCGGATCCGGAAGTCATCAGGGAACTGGCCGGCAGGAACCAGCTGTTTTCTGCGCCGAAGTTCGAGCATGATTATCCGCACTGCTGGCGCTGCGACACACCGCTCCTGTATTACGCGAGAGAATCATGGTTCATCCGCATGACAGCCGTCAGGGATGACCTGGTTGAGAACAATAAGAAGATCAACTGGATCCCGAAGAGCATCGGCGAGGGCAGATTCGGCAACTGGCTGGAAAATATCCAGGACTGGGGAATTTCCCGCAACCGCTACTGGGGCACGCCGCTGAATATCTGGGAATGCGCATGCTGCGGCAAGCAGCTTTCTGTCGGCAGCCGTCAGGAACTGAAGGACCTGACCGGAAGGGAAGACGCCCTGACCGTGGAACTTCATCGTCCGTACATCGACGAATATGAGATTCCCTGCCCGGACTGCGGCAAGATGATGAAGCGGGTCCCGGAGGTCATCGACTGCTGGTTCGACTCCGGTGCCATGCCCTACGCGCAGCTGCACTATCCGTTTGAGAACAGGGATCTGTTTGAGAAGTGGTATCCGGCAGCCTTTATCTCCGAGGCGGTGGACCAGACCAGAGGCTGGTTCTATTCCCTGCACGCGGAGGCTACGCTGCTGTTCAACAGGCCCTGCTATGAGAACGTCATTGTCATGGGCCTCGTGCTGGACGAGAACGGCGAGAAGATGAGCAAGTCCAAGGGCAATTCCGTGAGCCCCATGGAAGCGCTCAGAACCTATGGCGCTGACGCGATCCGCTGGTACTTCTACACCAACTCCGCGCCCTGGCTGCCCAACCGTTTCTACGGCAAGGCTGTACAGGAGGGCCAGCGCAAGTTCATGGGCACGCTGTGGAATACCTACGCGTTCTATGTGCTGTATGCCAACATTGACGGATTTGACCCGACGAAATATACGCTGGAGTACGATAAGCTGCCGGTCATGGACAAGTGGCTGCTTTCCAAGATGAACACCATGGTCAAAAAGACCGACGCCGATCTGGCTGCCTACCGGATCCCCGAGGCAGGCCGCGACCTGGAAAGCTTTGTCGATGACATGAGCAACTGGTATGTGCGCCGCTGCCGCGACCGTTTCTGGGCGAAGGGCATGGAGCAGGACAAGATCAACGCGTATATGACCCTGTTCACCGCACTGGAGACCGTCTGCAAGGCAGCTGCCCCGATGATCCCGTTCATGACGGAGGAGATCTACCAGAATATCGTCCGCAGCGTGGACAAAACTGCGCCCGAATCCATCCATCTGTGCGATTATCCTGTCGCGGACGAATCGCATATCGATGAGGCGCTGGAAGCGAACATGGACGAGGTGCTGAAGATCGTGGTGATGGGCCGCGCCGCCAGAAATGCCGCGAACATCAAGAACCGTCAGCCGATCGGACAGATGTTTGTCAAGGCCGACAATGCGCTGGATACCTTCTTCGCCGACATCATCACGGATGAGCTGAACGTGAAGAAGATCACCTTTACATCTGACGTAAGGGCGTTTACGTCCTACAATTTCAAACCGCAGCTGCGCACCGTCGGACCGAAGTACGGCAAGCAGCTGGGCGGCATCCGTGCCTACCTGGCAAATGTCGACGGCAACGCGGCCATGGATCAGCTGCAGGCGGAAGGCGCTCTGAAGTTTGAGGTGAACGGCGTGCAGGTCGAACTGACCGAGGAGGATCTGCTGATCGAGCCGACCCAGAAGGAAGGCTATGTATCAGAGGCGGACAACAACATGACGGTGGTGCTGGACACCAACCTGACACAGGAGCTCATTGAGGAAGGCTTTGTCAGGGAGCTGACCAGCAAGATTCAGACCATGCGCAAGGAAGCCGGCTTTGAGGTCATGGACCGGATCACGGTCTATGCACACGGCAACGAGCGGATCTGCGAGATTCTGGAGCGTTTCGGTCAGGCTGTATCCGGGGATGTGCTGGCGGATGAGATCGTCTTAAGAGCAGAGCCGGAAGGCTATGTGAAGGACTGGAACATCAACGGCGAGCATGTGACGCTGGGTGTGAAGAAAAACTGAAGATGACTGTGTCAGGGAGGAGCCCCTGACACTTTATGACAACTGAGGAGATGACATCGTGGGTTCCAAAAAGTATTACAAGGAGAGTACCATAATGGCAAGAACAACAAAAAAGAGCACCACAGCCGTAGCTGCGAAGCCTGTATTTGATAAAGAAGCATTCAAGAATCAGGTCGTGGAAAATGTCCGCAATCTGTTCAGAAGGACCGTTGATGAAGCGGATCAGCAGCAGCTGTTCCAGGCCGTTGCCTATGCCGTGAAGGACCAGATCATCGAAAACTGGATGGCAAGCCAGAAGCAGTTCGATGAACAGGATCCCAAGATGGTCTATTACATGTCCATGGAATTCCTGATGGGCCGTGCCCTGGGCAACAACATGATCAACCTCTGCGAATACAGGGAGATCAGGGAAGCGCTGGAGGAGATGGGCCTGGATATCAATGTGATCGAGGACCAGGAAAGAGATCCGGCACTGGGCAACGGCGGTCTTGGCAGGCTGGCGGCCTGTTTCCTGGATTCGCTGGCGACGCTCGGCTATCAGGCATATGGTTGCGGTATCCGCTACCATTACGGCATGTTCAAGCAGAAGATCGAGAACGGCTATCAGGTCGAGAAGCCGGACAACTGGCTCAAGAACGGCTATCCCTTCGAACTTCGCCGTCCGGAATATGCCAAGGAAGTCCGCTTCGGCGGTTATGTCCGCGTTGAATATGACGAGAAGAGCGGCAGGAACCACTTTATCCAGGAAGGCTATCAGTCCGTACTGGCGGTTCCCTATGACATCCCGATCGTAGGCTACGGCAACAACATGGTCGACACGCTGCGCGTGTGGGATGCGGAAGCGATCAACGATTTCC
>JAGCAV010000042.1 GCA_017652545.1 Lachnospiraceae bacterium | reverse complement strand
ACATTGGCAGAAGCAGGCCGGATCAGGAGATTCTTCCTTGGGAAGATCTCATCCAGGCTTCCTTCCATATCCTTCGGGTCAGTCACATGGATCCGTACACTGTCCCCCACCAGCGGTTTTATCTTTTCTTTTCTGAAAATGCCGCGGGCCCGGCACTCATAAACGCCCTGGTCCGGCACATGCACATAATAGAAACCTCCGACACCGCGAATGATCCGTCCCTGCAAACTTTACCTCTCCTGTCAGTACAATCTCAACTCTCCACTCTCAACTCTCCACTCCCGGAGATTATCCCACCATCTCAAAATTCACGTTGTCATACATGGTGGTCCGTGTCACTTCCATCGTCTGCGGATCCAGTGAATATACATACACCGTTCCGGTCGTATAGCCGGGCTGTCCCGGCACATTCAGGATAAACGGAAATGTCGTGCTGCCCTCAAAAACGGTGACCGCCCTGTCTCCCTGGACCAGATCGATCCTCACAGGCTCCCCGTTATACCCTTCCGGTGCGTTCAGCTGGGCATTGCACATCCAGGTTCCGTTCGGATTCAGGATCTCGATATCCTCCGGGTCCGCTTTGCCCGCACTGACTGTCAGGGTAATGGCAGATCCGGTGCTCACCGTGGAACCGGCAGGAATATCCTGGGAAATGACCACGCCCTTCTCAACCGTATCACTGACGGTGTCTGTCAGGTACACATACAGACCCAGCGTTGTCAGAAGATCACTTGCCTCCGAGGAATAGTGGCCTTCCACTTCGGGAACTTCCACCACACCCGCCTCCTGGCCCTGGCTGACAAAGATCGTGACCGTATCGCCTGCCTTGAGCGTCGACCCGGCACCCGGGTTCGTATTGATGACTCTGCCGCTTTCGAATGTATCGGAATACCGGGTATTATCCACCACGACCAGCAGCCCCATGGCGGTCAGCGCATCCGTGGCCTCCTGTTCCGTTACGTTGGTCAGCGAAGGTACCGTGATATTCGCGCTGGATCCGGAGCTTAATGTATAGCCGACCACCGTGTTGGGTTCCACGGCATCCCCCGCCTCGATGCTCTGATTCATGACCAGGCCCTTCGCGTACTCCGATGAAGAGTTCTCACCCATGTATTTGGCGCCAAGGGTGAGTTCATTCAGGGCAGCCTTGGCTTCCTCCTCTGTTTTTCCAAGCAGGTCGGGTACCGTCACTGTCTGAACGGTCTGCCCCTGCTGGGTATTCGGATCCAGGGGATTGTCTGGGTTATTTACCCGGCTCCTGCCGAAGAGTCCGAGTGCCCTGCCGATAAAGAACAGGATCACCAGACCGATCACGACAGCTGCCACGATGCTGATCACGGTCACGATCCGCTCACCTCTTGCGGAACCGTCATCTTCATCCCAGTCATTTCCCCTCTTTGCGGTCTTTCTGTCCTCCGGATCCTTTTCTTCAGCCGGGAATGTGAGACGGTCACGGTAGGGGCTGTCATAGGAATCCGGCCTGTACCCGCTGTTCTTTCTCTCTCCCTGGTTATGGCGCAGATCCTGATATCCGCTGTTCTGGTAATAGTTTCCGCCGTAGGGATAGATCCGTTTTTCCCCGGAAACATTTCCGCTGTCCCTGATCTGGCTGGCCGCGCCGACGTCCATGTTTTTGTTGTAGGACGGCAGCGAACTGTTTTTGATATGCTCCAGCTCATCTTTGGAGAGCTGCACTGTCTGCGCTTTCCGGTCCAGTTTGGGGATCACCACGAAATTTCCGTTCGGATCCACCAGGGACTCCCGCAGGTCCCGGATCAGTTCGCCCATATTCTGGTATCTGCGGTCCGGACTCTTCTGCGTACATTTCATGATGATCTGTTCCGTGGAGAACGGGATCTCAGGCGTGAACTTCCGGGGACTGGGCATTTCCTCCTGCAGATGCTTCAGTGCCACTTCCACCGTCGTATCACCGTCATACGGGACTCTCCCCGTCAGCATCTCAAACATGGTGATGCCCATGGAGTAGATGTCGCTCCTGGCATCGGAATATCCGCCTCTGGACTGCTCGGGCGAGCTGTAGTGAACACTGCCCATCGCGGACGAATTGATGGTATCCGAGTTGGCGGCTCTGGCAATACCGAAATCCGCCACCTTGACCTTGCCGTCCATGGAGATGATGATATTCTGCGGTTTGACATCCCGATGAATGATCCCGTTGTTGTGAGCCGCTTCCAGTCCTGCCGAGACCTGCAGCGCAATACTGGTCGCCTCCCTGATGGAAAGCTTTCCCTTCTTGGCGATATAGGATTTCAGGGTGATCCCCTCAACCAGTTCCATCACGATAAAGCTGGTTCCCCGGTCCTCTCCCACATCATAGACATTCACGATGTTGGCATGGGCAAGTCCGGCGGCAGCCTGCGCTTCGACCCGGAATTTGGACAGGAATCCGGAATCATCCCGAAACTCTGCCTTTAAGACCTTGACAGCGACAAAACGGTTCAGTTTGTGGTCTCTGGCCTTGTAAACGTCAGCCATCCCGCCTGATCCGATCCGGCTTATGATCTCATATCTGTTTTGAAGAAATGTTCCTGCTTTCAGCATACTCAAACTCCACTCAGGCACCTGTCCACTTTCCGGCCGGGATGCCCCTTCGCGATGTTTTTTAAATGATGATCCGTCATTCGTCCAGTTCTATCAGTATCACGGAAATATTGTCACTTCCGCCATTATCATTCGCTGTATCCTTCAGTTTTACGGCCGCCTCCCCAATCGATGCGCTTTCCATTATGATGTCATAGATCTGCCTGTCACTGACCATATTGCTCAATCCGTCCGAGCACAGAAGGATCCGGTCTCCCTGCCTGATCCCCACATCCAGAAGATCCGGCTTTGACTGGTCTTTCATGCCGACGGCTCTCGTGATCACGTTCCTGTCCGGATGGACCTTCGCCTCTTCCGCGGTGATCTGACCTGCCTGCACCATCTCCTCCACAAGGGAATGATCCCTTGTGATCTGATAGATATCATCCCGGATGATGTACAGCCGGCTGTCGCCCACGTTGACGACATACAGGCTCTCACCCTCCACGCAGCAGGCTACGACCGTCGTTCCCATACCCGTAAGCGCCTTGTCGGTCAGGGATCTTAGATAGACGCTCCTGTTTGCCGCATCGACCGCTTCGGAAAGAATCATCAGCGTCCGCTTATTCCCGCTGCTTCCGATATGATCCACCATCGTCTCCACAGCAAGGCGCGAAGCCAGATCCCCTGCATTGTGTCCACCCATGCCGTCGGCAACGATGAACAGGTTGGGAATGGCGCCGATCCTCTGTTCGGAGGCGTAGACGAAGTCCTGATTCATATTTCGTTTTTTGCCTGTATCGGTCAGACAATACGATTTCATGTATCCAAACCTTTCGCTCTGCTATCTGTCTGTATCCGGCGCGTCTCCTCAAACCCCCGTCTGAGCTGTCCGCACGCGCCGTTGATGTCTCTGCCCATCTCCCTGCGGACAGTGGCATTGATTCCCTGCTTCTCCAGGATCTGCGCAAAACGCTGCACCTTCGCTCTGTCAGGTGCCGAGAATCCCGTCTCCCTGACCGGATTGACCGGGATCAGGTTCACATGGACGCCGGGGCCCCTGATCAGTGAGGCCAGTGCAGCCGCATCTGATGCGCTGTCGTTTTCTCCTGCCACAAGAGAGTATTCAAAAGTGACCCTGCGGCCTGTCTTTTCGTGGTAATACCGGACGGCATCCATCACCTCATCCAGATGATAGCGCCTGGCGATCGGCATCAGCTTCTCCCGCTTTTCCTGACTGGTCGCATGCAGCGACAGTGCCAGTGTGATCGCCAGCTTTTCATCCGCCAGCCGTTTCATCGCCGGTACAAGGCCGCATGTGGAGACCGTCACGTTCCGCGCGGAAATGTTCAGGCCCCGTTCATCCGTGATCATGCGGATGAACCCGATCAGGCTGTCATAGTTATCCAGCGGTTCACCGCTTCCCATCACCACCACATTGGAGATCCGCTCTCCGGTCAGCCGGGTGATCGCGTATACCTGTCCGAGCATCTCGGCAATGCTCAGGTTTCTGATCCGCCCCCCGATCGTACTGGCGCAGAAAGCACAGCCCATCGCGCACCCGACCTGGGAGGAGATGCATACGCTGTTCCCGTGCCGGTATCGCATAAACACACTCTCGATCACATTCCCGTCCTGCAGCGCGAACAGATATTTTCTGGTTCCGTCTGCTTTCGAGACCAGTTCCTGAACCGGTTTTGGTCCATCCGTGAAATAAAGACCGGTGAGCCTGCTGCGCAGTGTTTCCGGTATATTTGTCATTTCATCAGCGGACATGGCGCACTTTTTATGCAGCCAGAGATAGATCTGGTCTGCACGGTACGGTTTTTCACCCATCTGTGCCAGCTGCTGTGACAGCTGGGTGTATGGCAGTGATCTTATGTCTTCTTTCATCCCGGGCACTCTACACTTCAGACTCTGTGTCCGCTGCCGGATCGGGTGTCTTCTCTTCCCGCAGCCGCCGCAGCCGCGCGATGAAAAAACCGTCACAGTCATGGACACCGGGCAGCAGCTGTATATAGCCGCCCGCGCTCGTCTTGCATTTCAGTTCATCACAGATATACGCGTCAATGCTTTCCAGCACAAACGGAAAATAGCTCAGGAACCATTGCAGGTTCTTCTGGTTTTCTTCCGCCCCGATGGTGCACGTGCTGTAGATCAGCACGCCTCCGGGCTTGACATACGACTGGACCACATGAAGGATCTTTTTCTGAAGCCGTATGATCTCCTCCTGACGGGCCTGTGTCATCTTGTACTTGATATCCTGTTTCTTTCCGATCACGCCGAATCCCGAGCAGGGCACATCTGCCAGAACGATATCCGCCTGGCCGACCAGCTCCTCATCCGGAACAGTGGCGTCATGGACAACGGCCCGGATGTTGATGGCTCCGCTCCGCTCGATATTCTCCTGCATCAGCGCCACCTTGCGCTCGGAGATATCCCTGGCTTCAACATACCCGCTTCCCATCAGTTTTTGAGCGACATGCAGCGCTTTGCCGCCCGGAGCGGCGCACACGTCAATGCATCTCTCCCCCCAGTTCGGGGCAGCGATCTCAGCCACCAGCATGGAGCTGATGTCCTGGACCATGATCCAGCCCTTCCGGAACGCTTCCACCGCTTTCAGGTAGTTATAATCCGAGATTTCCAGCGCGTAATCCAGATACGGATGCTCCCTGACGGTAATGCCCTGATCTTCCAGGGAGGAAATGATCTCTTCCTTCGATGCCTTCGTCAGGTCGCAGCGGACAAAGGTTCCCTTTGTCTCATGAAAGCTT
>JAGCAV010000430.1 GCA_017652545.1 Lachnospiraceae bacterium | reverse complement strand
GAACACAGGCAGAAGATCATTGCGCAGCATTTCCTCCAGCTCCTCATGTGTGTACTTGGTCGTCCCGGGAATGAAAATATCCGGCCGGATCGCGGCATGCAGTTCCAGCACCTGGGAGAGCAGGGCCAGAATGCCCGGTATATCTTTGTTTTGAGCTCTTCGAATCGTCATACGGTATCCTTTCTTTTGTCTGCGGTACATCTCTTCGGGCAGCCCGCTCCTGGCGGAAGGCCTTTCCCATACATTACTATATTCGAATCCGGCTCCCCGTTCAATCCTTTTGTTCACACAAAAAGGAACAGCCTCATCGGCTGTTCCGCGTTTCATCAAACCTTAATTATTGTTTTTCCTCGCTTTGATCACGATCTCCAGGATCAGCTGGATCACACGGAGGATCTCCAGGATGAACTGGGCGATGTATGCAAGAATATACGCATCATACACGCCTCTCATCGTTTCGAGCTCTTCGCCGGTAGCCATCCCATACTCTTCCATCATCTGCAGCGCAAGTTTGTTGGCTCTTTTTTCCACCGGGATATTCAGCATGGTGACAATAAATCCGGCAACTGCGAGCAGGATACCGACTGCAAGGCTGGCATATGAGATCACTGTGACACTGTTCATCACCAGCAGGTCGACCACCATGCCCACCAGGACCACCGGGATGAAAAGAAGCGGTCCGAACACACCGATCAGGGAAAGTCTGTTGCGCACTCTGGCCTGTTTGTCGCCTTCCTCACACAGTCTCGCGACAGCCGCCTTCTGAACGCCCAGCGCCATGGATGTAACCGTCTGCTTGCTGTCGATCTTTCCCAGAACAGAACGGAGGTAGATTGTTTTTGTGGCGATGTTGTAGTAATTGCCGAAAAACATCTCGCGAAGGAACCCTGCCTTGCGGACCTTCACATATTCCAGGCCTGCCCTGTCCAGCACATACCGGGCGGCATCGTTGCCTGACATTTTGGTGGAGATGGCCATCTTGTTGGCTTTTCTGTACCGGAGCCATACCCTGATCTCAAGCACCACGCACACGATCGACATGACGATGATCAGTCCGCCCACGATCAGATAAGCTGCCGTCAGTCCCGATGACGCATCCAGCTGTGTCATAATTTTCTGAAATAATTCCTGCATTTTCCTGTATCCTCCCTCGAAAACCAAATCTCTTTTCTCCTGCTTCGGGACCTCATTTTCTCCTTATTTACGACGGTCCTTCGCTGCTGTATTTGTATGGCAGAATGGTATCATCCTGTCTGTCACAAAAATGTCACAGCTCCGGTTTCCGTACGGATCATCCGGAATACAGGTCATCCAGGCGTATTTCCTTCTTTCCTGTCACATTTCGCCGTACATCCGCTGCAGCTGCCGCAGCAGGAATCTCCCTTTTTCTGTCTGCCGCGCATGCCAAAGAAAACGGCTGCAGCGATCACGGCAATGATCAGAATATCCCAGACATTCATAAAAACCTCCATATCATCCGTCAGCTGAGCGAACAGACAGCCCTCATCTGCCGGCACTCAGCCCAGACCGAACGCCATCCCGATCAGATGCACCGCCAATGCCGCCACCCAGGCGATCGCGCACTGCCACAGGACCACTCCGATGGCCCAGCCTCTCCCCAGTTCCCGCTTGATGGAAGCGATCGCCGCGACACAGGGTGTGTAGAGCAGGCTGAACACGAGCATGGATGCCGCTGTCACACTGCTGAGCGCCTGTGTGACACTGCCGCCCGGGAAAAGGACCTCCATGGTGGCCACAACGCTTTCTTTCGCCATGAAGCCGCTGACAAGTGACGTCACGATACGCCAGTCTCCCAGACCGGTCGGCCGCAGGATCGGCGCGACCACGCCGGCAATGATTGCCAGCATACTCTCTTTTTCGTCCGCCACCAGGTTAAAGCTGAAACTGAAGTTCTGCAGGAACCACACCACGATGGTCGCGACCAGAATGACAGAGAAGGCCCTGTGCAGAAAATCCTTCGCCTTCTCCCACAGAAGCTGCAGGACATTCCGGGCGCTTGGCAGGCGGTAATTGGGAAGCTCCATCACGAACGGAACAGCCTCCCCCTTAAAGATGGAACTCTTAAAGAGCAGTGCGACAAGAATTCCGGTCAGGACCCCAAGCAGGTACAGCCCGGTGATGATCCACCACGCGTTGCCGGGGAAGAAATAGTTCACAAAGAACCCGTAGATCGGCACTTTGGCCGTACAGGACATAAACGGCGTCAGAAGTATCGTCATGCGCCTGTCCCTTGCGCTGGGCAGTGTCCGTGTCGACATCACGGCCGGGACCGTACATCCGAAACCGATCAGCATGGGTACGATGCTTCTCCCGGAGAGACCGATCTTGCGGAGCAGTTTATCCATCACAAAGGCTACCCTCGCGATGTAGCCGCTGTCCTCCAGAACGGACAGGAAAAAGAACATCGTCACAATGATCGGCAGAAAACTCAGTACGCTGCCTACACCCTCGAAAATGCCCTTCATGACAAGGCTCTGGACCGCTTCATTGACCTTTCCCGCAGCCATCACCTTTTCTGTCATGCCGGCAACCCGGTCGATCCCCGCCTGCAGCAGATCCTGCAGGAAGGGGCCGATCAGACCGAAGGTCAGGTAAAACACCAGCCCCATCACCCCGACAAAAACCGGGATCGCTGTCCATTTTCCGGTCAGGACTTCATCCATCTTCTGTGAACGGATCTGTTCCTTTGACTGCCCCGGTTTTGTCACGCAGGTATCGCACACCTTATAGATATAGGAAAACCGCATATCCGCCATGGCAGCGCTGTGATCCAGCCCGCGCTCGTTCTCCATCTGCACAACGATATGCTCCAGCATCTCCTTCTCGTTCTGATCCAGATTCAGCCGCTCAAGGATCTGTTCATCACCCTCGATCAGCTTGGCTGCGGCAAACCGCACCGGGATCCCCTCCCGCTCGGCGTGATCCTCGATCAGATGGATCACGGCATGAAGGCACCGGTGCACCGCGCCGCCGTGATCAGTGCTGTCGCAGAAATCCTGCCGGAGCGGTTTTTCCTGGTATTTCGCAACGTGGATCGCATGGCTCACCAGCTCGTCCACGCCCTGATTGCGGGCGGCGGAAATGGGAACAACAGGCACGCCGAGCATCTCTTCCATGGCGTTGATGTCAACAGCCCCGCCGTTTCCGGTCATCTCGTCCATCATGTTCAGGGCGACCACCATGGGAATGCCCATCTCCAGCAGCTGCATCGTCAGATACAGGTTCCGGTCAACGTTTGTTACATCCACGATGTTGATGATCCCTTTCGGCTTCTCGTTCATCACGAAATCCCTGGAAACCATCTCCTCGCTTGAATAGGGTGACATGGAATAGATCCCGGGCAGATCCGTGACCAGCGTATCCGCGTGGCCGCGGATCACGCCGTCTTTCCGGTCCACCGTCACACCGGGGAAGTTGCCGACGTGCTGATTGGCTCCGGTCAGCTGATTGAACAGTGTCGTCTTTCCGCTGTTCTGGTTGCCCACAAGGGCAAATGTCAGTGTCGTCCCTTCCGGAAGCGGTTCGCCGCTTCCCTTCGGGTGGAATTTGCCCTCCTCACCCAGGCCGGGATGAGCTGTTTTTTCTTTCTTCCCGCCTTCTTTCTGACGACTGTCCGATCCGGGATGCCCCTGTGCTCCGTGATCTTCGACGGTTTTACCCGGCATATGAACCGTAATCTTTTTCGCGTCATCCAGACGCAGGGTCAGTTCATATCCGTGGATGCGGAATTCGATCGGGTCACCCATCGGCGCATACTTGACGAGTGTGATCTCTGCGCCGGGGATTACGCCCATGTCCAGAAAATGCTGACGCAGCGACCCTTCTCCGCCTACAGTGTCAACAACAGCGCTCTGTCCGGGATGCAGTTCATTTAATGTCATCATACATTGCCCTCTTGAAAGAATCATGTATAGTCAAAGCTGTCATTTTCGTTTTCAGTTAACCTCGTCTACTATACCATATCCGCCAACTTTCTGTCCATCTGCTCGCCCCGGCCGGCAGAGTGTGATATACTGTGATTGCAGCACCGTGCTGATCCGTTTCAGGGAGGAAAAACCCATGACATCTAACAGAAAAAAACACTCTGCTTCCTGCATTCATCTCTCCGTCATCCGAAAGTCCCTTTTCATGCTGCTTCTTGTTCTGTCTGTCTGTTCAGGATCCTTTCATGCAGCCAAAGCGGATCCGGCTCCCGTCACACCCGCCGGACCGGAGCTTCCCGCCGTCCCCGCAAATAAAAGCGGACACGCGGAGGAGTGGGTCCGGAAAAACGGCTATATGTATTATTACGACAGTCTGGGAAAGAAGCTGACAGGCATGCGGAAGATCGGTCAGAAAACGTACCTTTTTGACAAGAAGGGCCGCCAGAAGACCGGCTGGCAGAAGGTCGGTAAATCCTATTACTTCTTCAAAATGAAAAACGGGAAAAAGGGATATATGATGCGATCCAAAACGGTCAACCAGATCCCGCTTCGCAAAAACGGAAAAGCCGCGTCAGCCGGCAGCAGAATGGCGCTGCTCTGGAAATGCTCCCAGATCGTGGAAAGCCACACAAAGCCCACCTGGTCTGTCTCCAGAAAGATGAGTACAGTCTGGCACTGGTTCCAGTCAAACATCGGCTATGCCGGCTATTCCTTCCATCTCTCAGGCGACTGGGATGTCTACTATGCCTCTTTGTGCTTCTCCAAGGGCTGGGCCAGCTGTGAAGGGCTGGGCTGTGCATGGGCATATCTCGCCAACGCCTGCGGTGCCGGCAATTGCTACAGCGTCTCAGATACCGGACACGGATGGGCTGAGGTGGACGGCCTGGTCTATGATCCCGCCTGCGCCAGGTACGATGGTCACCGGGATGACTACTATGCAATGAGCATGGGCATGTCGGGGGTTGGCGGAAGACCGAACTACGCGCGCAACGGCGCCTATAAGAAAAAAGTCTGACATACAATGGAACAAAGTCCGCAGGCGGACTTTGGAAGCAGCAAGAAAGACAGGGTGTACTTCCCGTCACACACCCTGTCTTCATATTCCTGCCTGCGGCAATCATAATCGGCACGCAGAGAAAATGGGAGATTTCCGCTCTTATCACAAAGATGGAGGTATGCATAAGAGCCGGCTCACAGGTCTACATCATTTTCAACCTGTTCTTACCGCATATCCTACAGAATAAAAGGATCCCCCGCAAGCCTCCCCGGGGGATATTTTCGAATCAAAAGCCGCTCGTTTTCCCATTTTCTTTCGCGATGCCCCTGATAGCCTCACCGCATCAGCGTTTGTTTGACCTGATCCAGATTTTCTGTTCTTCCGCAGCAGCGATCAGCTCATCACGGAAATCGGGATGCGCGATGGAGATCAGCATCTCGGCCCGCTCCCAGGTGGTACGTCCGACCAGGTTCACGACTCCGTATTCCGTTACCACAAAATATGCCTGACTGCGGGGATCCGTAATAATATCTCCCTCAAAGTGAGGAAGGATGCGCGATCTCCTTTTTCCGTCCTTATCGATAAAGGAAGATGTCAGGCAGATAAATGATTTACCGCCCCGGGAGATCGCCGCCCCTGTCAGGAAGTCAAGCTGACCTCCTGTACCGCTGATATGCCGGCGCCCGACGCTCTCTGCGCAGATCTGTCCGTACAGGTCGACCGCAATACAGTTGTTGATCGAGATCATGTTGTCGATCTGTCCGATGATATAGGGATCGTTGACATAGGACAATGGTGCCGCCATGATCCCGGGATTGTCGTCCACCCAGTCATACAGTTCGTTTGATCCGAACACCATGCCGGTAACGCCCTTGTTCTTATGGATCTTCTTCCTGCGGTTTGTCAGCTTTCCCGCCCGATACAGCGTGTAGTAGGCATCTCCGCAAAGTTCCGTATGCATGCCCAGATCCTGAAGATCCGTCTGCGCCAGCCTTGTGCCGATCACATTCGGCATGTTTCCGATTCCGAGCTGCAGCGTTGCGCCTGACGGTATATACGGTATCAGAAGATCCGCTATTCTTTCATCCTCCGCAGACGGTTTGCCGACAGGAAGCTGAAACAGGGGACCGTGTTCTCCTTCCACCACATAATCCACTTCGGAAATATGGATGATCTCCTCAAAACCTCCGAGGATACGCGGAAGATGCTCATTAACCTCAAGAATGACGATATCAGCCTTATCCAGGATTCCTTTTGCCACGCCCGTGGCACACGACAGGTTGAAATATCCGTGCCGGTCCATCGGTGTCACACTCATCATCGCAACATTGACCGTCAGAAAATGCTTATAATATTCCACGACCTGCCGAAACAGCATGGGGATGAAATTACACAGTCCCCTGTCGCAGAGGTTCCTCTCATAAGCGGAAAAATGCCAGCTGTTATATATAAAATGTTCTCTGTGCGGATCACATTCCGCCACCTGAACAGGACCAAATGCCAGATTTCCTCTTACCTTGACGCCATGAAGCTCGTCTTTTCTTCTCGCAAGCGCTTCATCAAGCAAAACCGGGAAACCCAGGTTCGTCGAATAATCCACCCAGTCCCCGTCCCTGACGACCTTGACGGCTTCATCCGGTGTCCTGAGTTTTTTTCTGTATTCGCTGTAAAAACTCATCGATGACCTCCCTGATCCGGGAACTGCTCCCGGGTCCTGCGTGCCATGTGCGGGTTCCGTCATGCGGCATATGCCGGTCAGCCCTTTCTGACAGGCACAAACTTTGCTCTGTTCATCAGCGGATGCAAAAGCGTAATGGCTCCCGGTTTCGGACACACCATCACACAGGCACCACAGTAATAACACTCTCCCGGATACATCACGACCGGATGCCGGCCCTTTTCATCGGAAGGCAGCAGAATGTCACACTGACAGACAGCTGCACAGCGTCCGCAGCCGATGCACTTCGTCTGGTCATAAATAACAGGCTGCGTACTGCACGGTACCGGATGAACCCGGTATTCGCTCCTGTCACCGGCACAGTCCCTCCATACCATCCCGCCGGTCATTCCGGATCCTGCCGGCTTTGTGGAAGCAGCTTCTGCCCCTTTTTCCAGTTCTGTCCCGTCTATATAGTCCTGATTCCTCTTCTCATACTCCGACTTAAGATCCCCGAAGTAATCCAGGGGAACATTCCTGGAGACAACGTTTCCATGATCATTTCTGAGCACGATATGCCTGCGTGAAGATTCCGCTTCCTCCTGCGGAAAGTCATTTCTCTTAAAGCAAAGCGGTGTGCTGCTCTCTTTTCTCTGAAGGCAGGCGTGCAATACGATTTCTGCTACTGTCAGAATATCCAGCACCTCATGAATGCGCATCAGGTCATGCGGATTGTCGGCATGAAGCAGCGGAACCATATCTTTCCCGAATGATTCAAGCAGATCCAGCCCTTCCTTCAGAAGGTCATCACATTTCACGCCGCCGCAGTAATTCTGCATGGCTTTGGAGATGGCGGCGTTCAGTTCTTTCCAGCTGAGCGCGTTTTCCGCATTGGAAAACAGCGGTGCAAAAAGCCTGTCAGCTTCTTCGAGCACATCCTTCTCAGAAACCGGCGCATTTTCAACGACAGCCGCGTAGCCGGCTGCTTTTCTGCCCGCGTAATACCCTGTCGCGCACGCAAATCCGGCACAGTCCGAGGCAAACAGCTGATCGCCGGCCGCATAGATCCCGTCAATATTCGTCTTCAGATCCCAGTCATGCATGATCCCGCCCGGGGCGCCGAAAAACTGTCTCTCCTGTTCCAGGAACGATGCCGACTGCCATCCGGTTCCATAGCTTTGCAGCATATGTTTCCGGGGATCAAAACCGCGGTCTGTATAATTCCGGTAAATGGGGATCTTGGTCTTCGCCTCTTCACCGACCATCATTCCCCATATGACTCTCCTCTCTTCTTCAGGCATCCTGGAAAGGTCTGCATAAAACGGAAGTCTGTATCCCCTTTTGACCAGTTCTTCAAACGGCAGTGTTTCCGGCCCTCTGTACTCGTATTTGGGGTCATCGATCACGCCGCCCTTCAGGAAAAATTTCTGTCCTTCAGCCGGCAGGTATCTCTCAAGAACCGTCTTCAGCTCATTTCCATCCCTGTCGACATAAGGGATTTCAACCCCCCGCGCGTCCACCATGGTTGCAGCATACCAGGTATTATGGTTGTTTCCGGCACCATAAGGCGGGAAACTCCTGCCCGCCGCGGAAAACTCGGCCCGCACGCTCTTCTCCATCATGGTAAACTCAATGCCTGCCCGCCAGCCCATCGCATGGCCGCTGCCTATGCTCTGGAAAGGCCGGAATTCGCAAAGCCCCGCCGTATCCGCATTGAACAGCCAGACTCTTGCAGGCCTTGACATGCACAGTACAGTGGATCTTGCGCTGACGACGATGAGTTCCCCTGTGTGCACATTCATACCGACCGCCCCTGCTCCCCTGGCGGATTTCCCGGCTGCCTCTTTTTCCCCGGATGCCCGGCCGTGTACCGCGGCTGTTTCCGACACAAGCAGGGCTGTCGCCTCTGTCCTGTCAAGGACTGTCACACCCAGCCTTTTCATTTCCCTGACAAGCGCCGGCTTGAATGTTGATCCCCAAACCCTGAGTGTAAAGCGGTTCCTGTAATCATAGGCAAACATCAGCTTCGTCCCGTCGTCCCTGAACGCGGCTCCCCTGAATTCATCCTCTGTATCCCTGATCTTTCCTCCGAAGGATTCCATATCAAGGAGACGGTCATACCCTTCCCGGCACTCAATGTAATGGGCGATCCCATTGCTGTATCCATCCTGTTCATGCACGTAGGCCCAGGCAATCTCTTCAGGCGTCACACTGCTGCAGGGATTTGTACAGGCACTTTCCCAATGATCAAAACCTGTCCCGGCGCTGCCGCTTTTTTCTGCAGCTCCCTTCTCCATCAATATGACCCGCATGCCCCGGCGGGCAGCAGCAATCGCGGCATAACAGCCGGAAAGGCCGCCTCCGAGCACCAGGACATCACATGTCAGATTCTGCCTTCTGCCCAGTTTATTCTCATATGGCCATTGATATCTGTCTTGAAACATAGGGAATTCAACTCCATTCTTCATTCTCAGCTCTGCAGGCGCCGCACGCTGCGTTTATCCCGGTCAGGAGAGTACGCATGCGGCAAAGTGCCCCTGTGACACTTCTTTCATGGGAATATCTCCCTGCCTGCACACATCCGTCGCATACGGACACCTGGCAGCAAACCGGCATCCGGGTTTCGGGTTCACCGGGCTGGTGACTTCTCCCTGCAGCAGTTCACGACGCATATGGTAAGAACGGATACTGGGGATCGGAATGGCTGCCAGCAGGGCTTTCGTGTAGGGATGGACCGGATTCAGGAAAATCTCCTTCGCATCCGCCTCTTCCACACACTTTCCGAGGTACATCACCATGATCCTGTTTGATATATGCTTTACGACAGAAAGATCATGCGTGATAAACAGATAGGTCAGCTTTCTTTCTTCCTGCAGATCCATCAGCAGATTGAGGATCTGCGCCTGGATGGAAACATCCAGTGCCGAGACCGGCTCGTCACAGACCACAAACTTCGGATCCAGCACAAGCGTGCGTGCGACACCGATCCTCTGCCGGCGTCCTCCGTCGAGTTCGTGGGGATAGGCCATGGACAGGCGGCTCGCCAGACCGACCGTATCCATGATCTCGTCAACTTTCCGGTCGAGTTCGGCTTTTCCCCTGCAGACCCTGTTTACGATCAACGGCTCCGCGATCAGCTGCCGGACCGTCATTCGCCCGTTCAGACTTGAATACGGATCCTGAAAGATCATCTGCATCCCGGGACGCAGTTTTGATATGGTTTTGCTGTCGGCAGCAGCAAGATCCGTTCCTTCAAACAGGACGCGGCCGGCAGTCGGCTCGTAAAGGCGGAGCAGTGTGCGTCCCAGCGTCGATTTCCCGCATCCCGATTCGCCAACCACACCGATCGTGGTTCCTCTCGGCACGTCAAAACTCACATCATCCACGGCATGGAGCATGCCCGCCGGTGTTTTAAAATACTTTTTCAGTCCCTGCACCTGCAGGATCATATCTCTCTGATCAGGCATGCCGCTCCTCCTTAGCGTTCTCAGCTTCCTCAAAGAAATCGGACCCCGACGCCAATGCCTGACCGGCATAATGGCATCGGATCTGATGCCCTTCTTCCTCCCGGACTTCAGGCTTGCTGTGCCGACACTCCTCCGTACAGAACCTGCATCTCGGAGCAAAAGCGCAACCTTCCGGCCGCAGAGTCGGATCAGGCATGAGGCCTTCGATCGGCGACAGACGCCTGGTTTCCTTTGTCAGCGACGGAATGGAACCGAACAGACCGATTGTATACGGATGATGATGCGATCCGGTAAAGATATCCTCCAGCGTTCCATACTCAACAATTTCTCCGGCATACATGATGGCGACCTTATCGCAGGTTTCCGCCACCACGCCAAGATCATGTGTGATCATGATAACCGCTGTACCATACTGCCTCTGCAGGTCACAGATCATGGTCAGAATCTGAGCCTGAATGGTTACGTCAAGCGCAGTCGTGGGTTCGTCGGCAATCAGCAGCGACGGGTCACAGATCAGCGCCATGGCGATCACCACCCTCTGACGCATCCCGCCCGAAAACTGATAGGGGTACTCTCCTGAACGTTCTTTGGGAATACCTACCATTTCAAGCGTTTCATCCACTTTTTGCCGGATCTCGTCAGGCTGCATTTTGCCGGTATTGTGGAGCTGCAGTGCTTCAGCGATCTGGTCCCCTACCGTGAGCACGGGATTGAGCGCTGTCATGGGATCCTGGAAAATCATGGAGATCTGCTTTCCCCGCACACCGAGCATCTCCTTTGCCGACAGCTCCTGCAGATTTCTGTCACGATAGATGACATGCCCGCCGGTCACACGGGCAGTGCGCTTCGGCAGCAGACCCATGATCCCCAGTGCAGTTGTCGTCTTCCCGGCTCCGGTCTCCCCGACGAGTCCGAGCGTTTCTCCCTCTTTCATGGAAAAACTGATGTCATTAACGGCATAGACCGTCTCCAGATCTGTCTGGTAAACAATGCTGAGGTGATCGACACGCAGCAGTTCTTTTTCTGACATAACTCCCACCTCCATCAGTCTTTCAGCTTCGGATCCAGGGCATCCGTCAGCCCGTCGCCCACAAGGTTGAAAGCAAGCGACGTCAGGATAATGAAGATACCCGGGAAAAACAGCAGGTACGGCGCAGAAAAAATATATGTCTGCGCATTGGAAAGCAGCGCTCCCCATTCAGGTGTGGGCGGTTGAATGCCCATGCCGATGAATGAGAGGCCGGCTGCCGAAAGGATCATGCTGGAGATCATCATCGTCGTATTGACGATGATCGGTCCCATGGCATTCGGAAGAACATAGCGGAAAATAATGCGTGCGTTTGAAGCACCGTATGACCTTGCCGCTTCCACATAATCCTGCTCTGCTACGGTCAGCACAACAGATCGGATCAGCCTCACGTTTCCGGGAATACAGGAGATGGTGATGGCTATGATCAGATTGCGAAGGTTGGTCCCCAATGCGGACACCACCGCAAGAGAAAGCAGAATGGGCGGCACACACATAAAAACATCTATGATACGCATAATCACATTGTCGATCACGCCTCCGAAATATGCCGCGCTTGCTCCCAGAACAGCTCCGATCACCAGAGCGATCAGCGATGTCACCACTCCGACGAACAGTGAATAGCGTGAACCGTGCACGACCCGTGAAAACAGGTCTCTGCCCAGTTCGTCTGTCCCGAACCAGTGAGCAGGGTTCGGCGTCTGCAGTCTGTCGGCACCGATCTGCTCGATACATTTGGAATAGGGAACGATCAGGTCTGCGAAAACAGCAATTAAGACAATAACGGTCAGTATGGCCAGCCCCATCATGGCTGTTTTGTTCTTCTTAAAGCGCCTCCAGAATTCCTTCAGCTGCGAATTTCTTTTTCTCATTGTTCTATTCACGGCCCTTTCCCCCATTCCTGTACTTTGCTTTGATGCGGGGATCGATGAACGCGTAAAGAATATCGACGATCAGTACGACCACACTGAACAGGACAGCCAGGAACAGGGTTGCACCCATGACTGTCGGAACATCTTTCTGTCGAATGGCATTTGTCATCAGCGTTCCCATGCCGGGCATGGAGAACACGGTTTCGGCGATGATGGCGCCGCCCAGCGATGCCCCGAAGCTGGTACCCATGCTGGTCACGACAGGGATCAGCGCGTTTCGGAGCGCGTGCCGCCAGATTACAACTCTTTCGGAAGCACCTTTTGCCTGGGCGGTACGGATATATTCCTGTCGTACCGTCTCCAGCATGGAAGCCCGCGTGAGCCTGAGAAGTTCCGCCGCGCTGGTCAGAGACACGGTCAGCGTGGGCAGAATGAAATGCTTCAGACTGTCTGCCCCGAATACAGGCAGAAGCTTCAGTTTGACGGAAAACAGCGTGATCAGCATCAGCCCCAGCCAAAAACCGGGGATGGAAGCAAAGACCAGGGCAACGACCACCATCACGCGATCCAGCCTGGAATACTGCCTCACTGCAGAGATGATCCCCATGGATACACCCAGCAGGGACTCAACAATCATCGCCAGAAATGCCAGCAGAAGGGTGTTCGGAAAACGGGCGACGATCGAATTGATGACCGGCTGCCTTGTCGCATAAGATGTACCGAGATCAAAATGCAGCACAATATTCTTAATATAATCAAAGAACCTTATAAAAAAGGGTCTGTTGTATCCAAACTCTTCGTTCAGCCTGGCAATGTCCTCGGGTTTAGCTGTGATCCCAAGCATGATAGAACCCGGATCGCCGGGTGTCAGTGAAAGAATGGTAAATACCAGGAACGATACCCCCAGCAGAACCGGGATCATATACAGAATTCTTTTCAATATATATTTAGTCATAGCATTGCCCCTGTCTCACGGAAGAGAGTACCTCCGGCGCGGGTTTTACCCGCACCGGAGGTACACCGTGCATCGGATCTGTCTTATTCATTCCATGCGTAATCAAACAGATAGTAGTTTCCTTCCAGGACGAAATCCGTCGTTGTCAGATTCTTGTTATAGGCATACAGAATCTGCGGATTGCAGATCACCGCATAAATTGCTTCATCCTGCGCTTTGCTCAGGATCTGGTCAAACAGCTCCAGTCTCTTTTCGTTGTCCGGTTCCACACGGGCATCCTCAAACAGCTTATCCATGGTTTCATCGGAATATCTGGCATTGTTGGCCATGCCGATGAACGGAGTGGTGAGCGCGTACTCAAGCATCTGGCTGTCGCCTTCGAGTGTCATCTCAAGCGCGCAGAGCGTAAACTCACCGCTGGTGAGAAGTTCAATGTATTTGTTGAATTCCTTGATCTCAATCGTACACTCAAGACCGACCTTCTTCAGGTCTCCCTGCAGAACCGTCGCCAGGTTGGAATATTTCTCCGCACAGAGGATCGCGCCAAGATCAGTGCCTTCTTCCACGCCTGCCTCTGCAAGCAGTTCCTTTGCTTTATCCGGATCATAGGTGTACTGGAACTGGTCATCCGAATAGCCATAGCGGGTCTTGGCGCAGATATTGGAATTCTCTTCCGCCTCACCTTCATAGATCACGTTCACGACATTCTGCCGGTCGATCGCATAGTTGATCGCCTGGCGGACTCGCACATCATCAAACGGAGCCTTCTCGGTATTCATGACCAGATGCGTGAACCCGGAAGTCGGTACCGGTGTGACGGTAATTTCCGGATCCGCCTGCAGCATGACAAGCGATGCAGCTTCCACTTCCGCAAAATCGACCTGCCTGCTCATCAGTGCCTGCGGAGCAGTCGTCTTGATCACATAATAGGTAACATTCTTAATGGCGGCTTCCCCGCGGTAGTATCCGTCATAGGCTTCCAGAACAACACTGTTGTCGATGGTATGGCTCACAAATCTGTAAGGCCCGGACCCGACGGGATTGCTCATGTATTCTTCCTCGGAAACAGCATCATGGTAAGCTTTGGATCCGATATGCATGGCACAGATGTCGCCCAGGAACGGAGCAAACGGCGCATTGAGCGTAACGACCAGTGTCCTGTCATCCGTGGCTTCCACTTTACCGACATCCGCGGAAGTTCCCTGGTATTCGGAATCAATATACAGCTGTACGGAAAAGGCACAATCCTCCGCGGTAAGCGCGGAGCCATCATGGAATGTCACGTCGTCCCGGATATGGAATGTATAAACCAGTCCGTCATCGGTCATTTCATAGCCTTCCGCAATTCTCGGCTCTATCTTGGATTCATCTCCATCCATGGGGACAAACATCAGCGTGTCATAGATCTGATCTCCGATGTTCTTCTCATTGGTCGTGTTCCAGTCCGAAGGATGAAACGATTGAACATCGGCATCAATGGCGATGTTGATGTCCGTCCGTCCTGCAGCCAATGCCCCGATGGAAAGAGCAGCAGCCAGTCCGAGTGTCAGTAAACAAGTGATGGCTTTTTTCATGAGGTTTCTCCTTTTCTTTGTTGTTATACTAAATGGTCCGCTGACCACAGTTTCCCTGTTCCCGGGGATCAGCCCGTTCCAAACACCGGTTCCTCAACCGCCTTCAGCTCATGGATCTTCTCCAGTTCACCGGCAAAGAAGTCCTGTGTATATACCGTGCCCGCACATACCACCATGCTGATCGAGGCAATATTCCGGATATCTGAGAGCGGATTCTCTTTCAGAATAATCAGGTCCGCATCCATCCCCGGCACGATCCTTCCCTTTCGTCCGCCCAGTTTCATGCACCTGGCAGGTCTGGCCGTTGCGGACAGCAGAGCCTCTTCATTGGACATACCATACAGTGAAACCAGTTTCTCAAGTTCTGTCCAAAGGGAAAAACCCGGAATAATACCCGGATATGCACAGTCGGAACCGGCCATGACAAGATCGGAATGTTCCATAAAAACGCGTCCCCTGTTTATGATCACGTTAATGTCCGGACGAATTCCCTGCTGCCGGTAGCTTTCGCTGATCACCTCGTTGCGCCGCAGCCACTCTGTCTGGACGCACATCGGAAGTGAGGTCCACTTATCAAGCTCCTCCAGTTTTTTCCCGTTCCATACATAATCAGGCAGCGTCTCACATACCAGCTGCGTCGGACAGTACCACATGCCCGCTTTTGCACAGTATCTGATGACATGATCCTCTTTCGGAAGTGAACTCGAATGCTCGCAGCAGTAATACCCGAGATCGGCCAGCTCCTCATGTCTGATCGTCTTCGTCATATGTCCCGACACCGGAAGATCCTCATCAGCACAGCGACGCATCAGATACCGGTAAATCTCCGGGCGAATGGACGGATAGGTCTTCATGAACCGAAATCCATGTCTCTTTGTATAGGCAATGCCCTTATCCACATCTTCCGGGGTGCGTATGATCCAGTTGTCATTTTCCGGAATATTCGGGTCTTCCCCGTCAAAAATCGGACCGGTGGATTCCACATAGGGGCCTTTCAGGCTTCCTTCCCGTATTCTTCCGGCCCGGTTCACATGATCGGCATAACCCCGCATATTGCGGACACATGTCACCCCTGCCGCCAGAAACATGACACCCATGTAATCCTGGTCAAAATGGACATGCGCATCGATGAGACCGGGCATGATATACCCCCCGGATACATCGATCAGATGATCCTTTCCGGCAGGAAGACCGGGCCCGATCTGTGTGATCACCCCGTCCCGGCACCGTACATCACAGTTCTGCAGCACCTGATGGTTGTCCATCGTAAGGACCATGGCATTTTTAAACTGAATACCGGGCTTCCCGGTCAGAAAAGTCAGATCAATCATAACGTGCGGGATGTCTCTTATTCTCGTCAGAATTCAAAACGATATGCGGAAAATACGTTCATCAGGTCAATACCTGCCTCTATATCATCGGCTGATACCACATTGCTCTGGGAATGGGGATATCTGGTTGCAACACAGATCCCGCCGGTCCTCGTCCCTGCTCCCACAAGATTCATACTCGAGGCGTCCGTCCCGCCGCGGTCTATGACCTCTCTCTGATAAGGAATGGCATGTGCTTCGCAAAGCTTCTCCATGACGGAAACGACCGTTTCATCCGCCACCACCGAGGGATCACAGATCTTTATGGAAATACCGGCACCAACTTTGCCGGCTCCGGTAAGGTCATTCGGATAATCGTGGGCAGGTGTGATATCGACCGCGATCCCGATATCCGGCAGGATCTGCTGCGCCGCCACCTGTGATCCTCTGCAGCCCAGTTCTTCCTGGACCACAAAACAGTAATAGCAGTCATTCGGATATGTGCCGGGATTCTCAATCAGGGCTTCGATCATCTGATAACAGCCAAGCCGGTCATCCAGTGATTTGGAAATGAGCCTTCCGTTCGCCATATGTTCAAACGGTCCGTCGTAACCTATACAGTCACCGACCCTGACATATTTTCCGGCATCCTCCGCATTTTTGGCACCGATATCGACAAACAGCTTTTCAATCTTATTGCCGGCTTCCTCAATGGGACCATAACAGCCGACCACACCTTTGGTCCCGTTCCTGAACGTGACCCGTTCGTTGTAGGCAGATCCTGCCCAGTTCCAACCCATATTGGCAATGCGCAGAAGGCCGTTCTCTTCAATATTCTTTACAATAAAACCGATCTGATCCATGTGGGCGGCATACATGATCTTCTTTTTGCCCGGCCCGTCTGTTCCCTTTTTCAAAACAATGAGGTTGCCGACGGCATCCGTCCACATTTCATCAGCATAGGGCATTACCACTTCTTCGATGGCTTTCCGGACCGCGCTCTCATAGCCGGCCACACCCCAGATTTGTGTCAGTTTCTCAAGAAGCTTTTCATCTCTCATATGGCAGGGGACTCCTGACTGTTCAAAACACTGTATTATGGTAACACGTTAAATCGTATGATAGACAGTATACTATTTTGATTCCAAATTGACAATCCCATGTCCGGTTCCGTCCAGCCTGTCATATTCAGAAATTCGGAGGAATTTCCTCGTACGATAAAAAACCGGCCGTCGGGCCGGTCTGGACTTGTCTGTATTTTTCTGCTTTTTTATCAGCAATTGTCCTGAAATCCTCTGCTGTCATTCATCAGGACTGGCAGGCTGAAAGCGGATTACAGGATCTTTTCATATTCCTCCGGCGTGTTGCAGTTGAGAAAAATACCCGGATTTTTTTCATACGGGACATAACGCACCCGGACCTGATCCAGGAGCCTGCGGACTCCGGTACGGCCGCTGTGCAAAATCGTTTCGCATAAACCGGCAAGCGCTGTGTCATAGACCCCCGGCAGGGGTTCGATCCACTCCTCATGCGAGGGCAGCGTCACGCCGCCGGTGTGGGCGTTCAGCAGTTTCTGCAGTACTTCCGGTGGGATCAGGGGGGTATCCACACTGATGAAAAGAACCGCTTCACACTTTGCAGCCAGAAGACATGCATGGATCCCGCTCATAGGACCCAGGTGCGGCCAGACATCCGGTACGAAACGTGTGCCGGGCACTTCAAGCGTCGATCCGGAGATCATGATGTCCTCAATACCGCACATGCGAAGCTTTCGGACCTGGTGCTCCAGCAGGGTACTCCCCTGAAACGGCAGCGATGCCTTATCCCTGCCCATGCGTACAGATCTTCCGCCGGCGAGAACCGCAGCGGAAAAACGGCTGCTTTGTCCTGTCTTTATGTACATAAACGAACCTCATACCATGATCATCTTCGCAGTTTTTTTCTGCTTTGAGCCGCACAGACAGCACAGAGCGCCGGCGTGCTTCCCGGCCGGATGGCTGCGCCGCATTTTTCACAGGATCCTGATGGCACACGCACCAGCGGCAGCGTTTCAAGATAGGGAACGGCGGTTTCCCGCAGCCCGTTCAGACCGCCATGGGGACAGATCCGTACGCACAGGCCGCAGGCGGTACATTTCCAGGGCGTGATCCGGATCAGGCGTGTTCCTCCCTCCTCGGCTTTCACATCAATTGCTTTCTGCGGACAGATCCGCTCACAGATGCTGCATCCGAAACAGGATACATTATAGGCCGGCAGAGGGACGGCATATTCCGGAAGGCAGGATCCTGTCCCATCACTTTTCCCGGAAGCGTCATGATCGTTCATCAGTCTTTCCCGTTCCTTCAGAATCACCTGGGAAAGCATGCGCCGATACTGCAGCGGATCCTTTTCCGGGTCCTCCAGCTGCGGAAACCGTTCAAGCACTGCCTGGTACGTGGTCTTTTTCAGGCTTTTTCCGGTTTTGGAAAAGATCTCCCTGCG
>JAGCAV010000429.1 GCA_017652545.1 Lachnospiraceae bacterium | reverse complement strand
GGCAGACTAAGTTGAAATTTGAAAGACTTTCGTCTGCCCGTTTTGCTTTCGCGGGCAGACGAAACAAAAGTTTGAATTGATTTCGTCTGCCCATCTCGCCCTAACAAGCAGACTAATTAGAAATTTGAGAGGCTTTCGTCTGCCCGTTTTCCCCTTGCGGGCAGACGAAACAAAAGTTTGAATTACTTTCGTCCGCCTGCCCTGCTTTCGCAAGCTGATCAGCTTCCCCATCATCCCCTGATCAGCTTCCGCGGGCGGACGGTTCAATTGCCCAATCCCTTTGCAAGTGTTATAATGCAACTGACCCGATTTGCAAAACGACACACATGAGCACTTACCCGGCGACGATCGCGCGCACGCATCCTGTGCTGCCCGCGTCAGGTCAGAAGAAAGATGATACCGTTATGAAACTGCTGTGGAAACTGAGCAAGGAAGCAGTCCGGTACAGGGCTCTCTATGTTGTCGCGATCCTCGCGACGCTTTCGCTGACGTGTGTCAACCTCGCGGCACCGCGTGTGCTGGCGGCGATAACGGGTCTGATCGGGAATGGGATCGACGCGCAGGCCCTCTCAAAGATCGGCACGCTGACCCTCATCCTGACACTTCTCTATCTTTCCCGGATCGCATTCCGGTTTATGAGCAGCTATTTCTCACACAAGGCGGCCTGGTATCTTGTCGGCGATCTGCGCACGAAAACGTACGACAAGCTGGAGCACATGCATATCGGATATTTCCACGATAAGCAGACCGGAGATCTCATGAGCCGTGTCATCAACGACACCCGCGATTTCGAGCTGCTCTACGCCCACATTATTCCGGAAACCATCACAAATATCGTTACTTTCCTCGGTGTCCTTATCGTCCTGCTTACGATCAACCCAAAACTTGCACTCATCACCTGCGCTCCGATTCCGCTGATCCTCATTTCCGGCGTGATCTTCGCAAAGAAGGTCAGGCCGTATTTCCGCGTTTCCCAGAAAAAGATGGGTGAACTGAGCGGAAAACTCCAGGATAACCTCTCCGGAATTCACGAGATCCAGTCATTCGGCCGGGAAACTTATGAAACCGGACGCGTGGACGAAAAAAACTTCGATCATGTCCGGGCTATGCTCAAAGCCCTGAAGGTCAGCGCCATCTTCCATCCGACCGTCGAGTTCATCGCCTCTCTCGGCACGATCCTCGTCGCGGGTCTTGGCGGCTGGCTTGCATATCATGAAGGACTGAACGTTGAGGATATCGTTGCCTTCTTTCTGTATCTGAGCCTGTTTTACACACCGATCTCCGGCCTTGCAACTCTGCTGGAAAACATGCAGCAGTCCCTGGCAGGCGCGGAACGCGTGATCAGCATTCTCGAAGCGCCGGTCGAGATCCAGGATAAACCTGACGCGCAGCCCCTGAAAGACGTGCAGGGTGAGATCACGTTTGAGAATGTCAGCTTCTCCTACCAGGAAGGCCAGCCGGTCTTAAAGGAAGTGTCTTTCCGGTGTCCGCCGGGGCAGATGCTCGCGCTCGTCGGACAGACCGGCGTCGGCAAGACCACGCTGGCGCAGCTGATCTCCCGGTTCTACGAGCCGGATACAGGCCGGATCCTGATCGACGGACATGACATAGCGGATGTGACCATCGAGAGCCTGCGCCGCAGCATTTCCCCGGTGCTGCAGGATACCTTCCTCTTCAATGGCACGATCGCGGAAAATATCGGGTATGCCCGTCCGGACGCGACGCTGGAAGAGATCCGCGCGGCGGCGGCTGCAGCCAACATTGATGCCGATATCTCTGCCATGCCGGACGGCTACGAAACCGTCGTCGGTGAAAGAGGCGTGCGGCTCTCCGGCGGACAGAAGCAGCGGATCGCGATCGCGCGGGCTATCCTGCGCAGTTCACCGGTCATCATTCTGGATGAAGCGACTGCGGCCGTGGACGTGGAAACCGAAAAACAGATCCGGGATGCCATCTCCTCTCTGACCGGGCAGCGCACGATCATAGCCATCGCCCACCGCCTCTCCACCATACGCAGCGCCGACCAGATTCTGGTGATCCAAAACGGCCGCGTCGCAGAGCGGGGAACCCATGAGGACCTGCTCGCGCTGGAAGGAATCTACGCGCGGATGCATAAAGTTCAGCAGGAGGATGCGTGAGGATAAACACCCGGATAAATGTGATGTTTTTTTTAAGACAGGTAACTCTCGTATTTGGCGCGAAGATATTGCAGCAGATTTGATACCATTGATATAACCTTACGTACTGTTCCCTGTCAACTATGAATAAACTAAGAATAAAAGCCAATTGATAAGTCCATCTCATTCTGATAACATTATGACTGATATACTGCGGTGGCGCCATCATGACCTGAAAGGATAGAATTCTGAAATGAAGAAAAATTCCGCTGTATCTGTAAACCGAAGCACAATCATCGTTTTTCTGATGATTGCCCTGATCCATGTCTCTGCAGCAGTGCCGGTCTTTGCAGAGGAAACGTCCGGGACCGGTGCGGTACAGGCCGTGACCGAAAGCCAGCTGTCTGAAGCCTATGACCAGAACAATAACGCATCTATGCCTGTCACCTTCACCGATGAGAGTCAGCTGGGTGAAGTCCGGCAAATACGCCTGCCTTTCCCAGCTCTTACCGAAGAAAAGATCGAGTGGGATTTTCCATATTCGGACGAATTCTTCGATCTTCCCGCGGAGGAGTTCAGTATCACCATGGCCAGGGGATCAATGGGCCTGACGCTGTCAGCGTTCCGCAGCGAATCCGGACCGCTTCCCCCTCAGTATGAAACCTATCTGACAAAGGCAGGCTTCACCGATATTTACAGTTTCGGTTACGACGAGCCTCCCCGCGCAGATTCTTTATCCGGCGTGATCGGAATGAAGCGCATCGGTGACAGCACGGTGATCGCTACGGCTGCCTGCGGACAGGGCTATGGCAGCGAATGGGCCAGCAACTTCAAGGTCGGAAACGGCGAAAGACATGAAGGTTTCAGTCAGGCGGCCGGATTATTTGAAGACCACCTCTTGCAATACCTTAAGGATAACGGAATCGAAGGAAAGAAAATACTCTGGGTCAGCGGCTTTTCACGTGCGTCAGCAGTCGGCAACATACTGGCCGCCAATATGATCGAGAGCGGTAAATTTGATAATGTGTATGCCTATCTCTTCGGCGTTCCGAGGACAACAAAGCAGCCTGTGAGATATAAAGGCATTTACAACATCTGCGGTCAGTATGACCCGGTGCCTTCGGTACCTCTTCAGTGCTGGGGCTATGAAAGATACGGAACCGATCTCTACACGCCGGCCCAGGAATCGGATGTGGATTATTCTCAGTTTGCGCTTTCCGCAAATGAAGTCGGACTCAAGCTTGACGGAAAGAAATTCCGCAACAACCCGGAGGTGAATTATCAGCTGCGCCTGATACTGGAGAGCTTTGGGGAATTCTTCCCGGACAGTGAAGATTACTGCAGAAAACTGCAGGATCTGCTGACAGAAGCCGTCACCAGTCTCGGCGATGCCCATGTTTTTGATTTACTGACAACCGCATTTGACCGCCTCAAACCGGAAAATTCCCAGGACAAGGCAAAAATTGATATTTTTACAGACTACCTTGGCTACATCGTGGCGCAGCACATGCGCGCTGATCAGCGGCAGGTTGACGAAGGCAGCTGGGATCCGGATGAGCCGCTTGCAGCTAATCTTGCGGTCGAACACCTTCCGGTGACTTATGTCAGATGGCTCTTTTCAGAGGAGGACCCGCAAGAAATCTTTGCCGGTTCCCATATTTCAAGAAGAATTTCCGTGATCGGCACAGTCGGCGTGACTGTTCTCAAAGACGGGCAGGAGATCACAAGTATTGATAAAAGCGGCAGCATATCTTATCCCCTGCAGGAGTCTTCCGGAGAAACCACACGCGGCCGGGGCGTATTCATGATGCGGAATGAAAATGTTACGGTCATCAGCCTTCCGAACAATGCGGAATACACTGTGAGAATCGATGCAGACAAAACCCGCACGGTCACATTCTATAATCTGATCATCACTCCGGAAAAACTGGCCACCAGTGCCGGCAAGATCGTTCTCGCAAGGATGAGTGCAGGCAGTTATGGTTTCACTGTCGCACCGGATGAAGAAATCCCGCCTTCCCCGGATGAGAAGACGGGCCGTTATACGCTTTTGGGAACCAGTGAATATGATTATTCTCCGATTGCGGTCATGAACGATGAACTTGAGGCGACCAAACATTATTTCATGAGTCTGAGGCGGGTCTATCAACTGGTGTTCAATGTGGTGGTCGGCCTGGTCCTGTTCCTGCTTGGATGCCTGATCGTACATCTTGTACATCGTCACCAGGTGAAAAAGGGGCATCCTCCTTTCTCAAAATGGTTTGTGATCATGCCTTACCTGACAGTCATCGGCGGCCTGCTGGTTCTTACAGGGATGGTCACATACCATATGTTTGCAATCGACACGGTAAGAATTGTCTGCGCGTCTTTCACCGTACTGACGATTTTCCTGCTGTCACTGCGGGGTACGCTCCGTTACCCGAGAAAAAGCAGCATCCTGCTGACCACCTATTTGTTTGCCCTTTTTGCGGTCACTTTCATGTACTTTAACAGAAAGGAGCAAATTCCGTTCTCATGGGTCAGAATGACAGTCTTCGCAATTGCGGTAGCGCTCCTCTCTGCAGCAGCTGTCCTGACATTCCGCGAACCGTCAAAAAAGAAACCATAAATCCGATTTTCAGACTTTTAATGTCCATTTCCGGACCGTCAGACTGACCTTTCCGTTTGAATAAAAAGAAATGCCCTCTGCGTCCAGTTCGGTGTAATAGGTCGCTGTCATCACCTTTTCACCATGGTTTGCGAATACCTCCACACTGTACCGGTCAATCACGATGCGAAGATACAGAACGCCATCCTCTGGCAGAACCTTCGCCCGCCTCTGATGGATCACAGCCCTTCTGGAGCCGGAAAACTTCCGGTCAATCTTCAGGGTCTGTTCCTGCGGCCGGTAGCTTACTTTTGTATGGTATTCGTCATTTTCAGCGAAATGAACAGAAAACCTCTGGTAACCGGCTTCATCAGCCGGCCTGATCTCCAGTTCCAGATCGACCTGTCTTCCGCAGATGCCGTCAAGCATATTCACGCCGTCTACCAGAACATTTTCATAGCTGGATGGATCCGTCCGGATCTGATCCAGCTCCCTGACCGGCCACTGATAAAGACGCCCGTCCCTGACAGACAGTTCTCTTGGTATGGTCATCTGGCCGCACCATCTTCTTTTCTGCATATGCAGCCCGCAGGTATCCCAGTTCTGCATCCAGGCGATCATCACCCTGCGCCCATCCTCCGTCAGCACAGTCTGGGCTGCATAAAAATCTATTCCGTAGTCAATGGCCTGATCCTGCTCTGCTGTAAACTGTTCGTTCTCCCGGTCATATGATCCGATCAGGCATAAAGATCCGTTTCCGTTGTGATATTCGAACCCTTTCGGCAGCATGTCCATCGGGCCGGTCACGAACACCCATTTCCCATCCAGTTCAAAGAAATCCGGGCATTCCCACATGGTTCCATAACGTCCGTTGTTTGCGATCAGG
>JAGCAV010000428.1 GCA_017652545.1 Lachnospiraceae bacterium | reverse complement strand
CTCCTCTCCTTCTTCCTCATGAATCGCACTCAGGAGCATGCCGCAGGAGTCGATCCCCATCATCTTCCTCGGAGGGAGGTTCGTGATGGCGATGCAGGTCTTTCCGATCAGCTGCTCCGGCTCATAGAACGCATGGATACCGGAGAGGATCGTACGGTCCGTGCCGGTGCCGTCATCCAGCGTAAACTGCAGTAATTTCTTGGATTTAGGCACTGCTACACAGTCTTTTACCTTCACTGCGCGGAAGTCCGATTTGCTGAACGTGTCGAAGTCGACCTCGTCTTCAAACAGCGGCTCGATCTTGACTTTACTGAAGTCGATCACACCGAGCTGCTCGAGTTTTTCACTGATCCTGCCCATCAGTTCCGCACCGATCGTAGCTGCTGCTGCAGCACCTGCTTTAGCAGCGTCCTCGAAGGCGTCTTTTGCCTTGTCGACAGCCTCCTGGACGTCATCTTTTCCGTCGACTTGTGAAGACTTACGTGGATCGAGGGACTTCATTGTCGGGAAGAGAGAAATCATTTTTTAAAACTCTCTTTTGTCATCTTTTCCTATTTACAAAGGGTTTTAAAGAATTATATAGCCTTTAATGGTATCTTTTAAGCGCTGAAAGTATCCTGATGTCTGGTGAGCGATTTGGCATAAATTGGCATATCCTGATCAACTATGCTTTTCATACCATCTTTTTATGGACAAAAGGAAACAGATTGTTTTTTTACGATAATATTAGAGAGACAAAAAATCCGGAGACCTCTGCAGTCTCCGGATCTGAACAAGTATCAGTACTATTTTGTTTTACTGCTGTCTTCTCTTCAGCGCGACGATCAGGATGCTGATTCCTCCTGCGAGGGCTGCCGCCATCAGGGTCACCCAAAGGACCATGCGGTTGCCGTCGCCGGTCTTCGGGGAAGTGTCCGCTGGTTTGGTCTCTTCTGGAGCTGCCTTGATGGTGAAAGTCGTCTCGATTGAAGCCGCATCTTTAAACAGCACAGTCAGCGTATGATCGCCGGCTGAAAGTGTCTTCAGGTAATCCGGCTGCAGGTCGATGACCACGCTGCCCTTTGTTGCTATCCAGTTTGCCTTTCCGCTGGCTTCTTTTTCAACAGTATTTCCGTCCACCTCGATGCCGACAAAATTTTCGATCGTCTTATCATCATCCCGATTGGCCTTGACGACGAATTCCAGTGCGTCTGCGCTGCCGCTTGTCCATTTGCCACCTGCTCCAGATGTGAAGTCGTAGACCTTCTTCTCCAGGATCGTTGCAGTCGTGGACGTCTGCTGGCCATCCTCTGCGAGCTGGTAGTTCGATGCTGCGTCCCCGCTCAGGGTGAGGCCGGTGATGCTGACGGTCTTGTCCTTGCCAGCCTCTGCATCTTCGAATGTGCCTGTCGCTGTTACGGTCAGTTTATCCTTATCCGCTTCGAGAACGCCGGTAATGGTCACATTCGCTAGATCCAGTTCCGCATCCGTTGTGCCGTCAATCACTTTATCCTTCGCCGTGATTCCGGATACGGTCACCGACTTCTGAATGATGTCGAATGTCTTCGTCGCTTCGCCGGTGAAGTTGCCTTTGAATTCGACTGTGACGCTGCCCGCGTCCTTCCCTGCACGCACGTTCTCACCATAGTCCAGCTTGTAGTCCTTGCCCTCTTGAGGTCTAAAGTCCACGCCGATGAGCTGCACGCTGATCCCCGTTGGCTTGATCTGACTGCCGGTGTATTCCTGAGGGGTGATGTTACCGACCGACACCTTCCAGAACCAGGCTTTGTACGTCTGGTTGCCATTTACCGTGATCTTGAGGTCTGAAGAATGGCTTTTCCAATTCGAGTCGGTGTCCACCGTCCAGCACTCGAACACGTAGCCATCTTTTGGCGTGGCTACCAGCGTTATCTCCTTGCCGTACTCGTACGTGCCCGCGCCAGAAACCGTGCCTCCATCCCGATCGTTGAAATCGGCCTTGATCTCGTAGGTATTCAGCTTGAAATTTGCAACCAGGGAATGTTTTTTATCTACTGTGAAAGAATAGTTGGCATTTGTGCTGGCTACGTTCCCGCCTTCTGTCCAGTTGACAAATGAATAGCCGTTACTCGGCGTTGCTATTACAGTCGCTGTGGTGCCGGTATCATAAGTGCCAGCTCCTGTGACCGTGCCGGCATCTTTAGGGGAAACGGATGCGCCAACAGTATACTCCGAGAAATGGACCTCCATGTCCTCCGGACACCCAAGGTTCCAATGTACATCTTTTGTGACCGCATTCCACTCCGCTTCCGTGCCATTGAAATAGATGTGTTTTAAGGCCCTGCAATTAAAGAATGCCCAGTACCCTATTGTCCCGACATTCCCATTAAAGGTCACGCTGGCGAGGTTCTCGCAATAATAGAATGCGTATGCCCCGATGGTCTCGACATCCCCCTCAAATGATACGCTGGTGAGGCCTTTGCAGAAATAAAACGCTGGTTCTCCAATGGTCCCAACATCCCCCTTAAAGGTCACGCTTTTAAGACCATCACAATATGTGAACGCGTCTTCACCAATAGTGTTAATACCGCCCTCAAATGTTACACGGGTGATGCTTTTATTACTATAGAATGCCATTTCCCCGATGGCAGTCACTGGAAGATTGTCCAACGTGGCCGGGATTGTTACCTCCCCGCCTGAACCATTATAATGTGTGATCACCGCATTGCCATTGTCGTCCAACTCGTAATCAAAATCTCCGGATTCATGTGCCATTGCACTCATTGGCAAAAGCGTTATGCTCAGTACCAGTATGACAATGATGGAAAGGATCTTTTTCGTGATGGTTTTCATAACATTACCTCTTGTAAAACACACTTATCCAATTTACAGGTAAAGTGTATCACCTTACCCGCTGATTAAGCAATACAGAATTACGGCAGTCTCAGATATGGAGGGCCGGAAGCCATACGCTGACTGGCGGCGGGCTGGCAGGACAGGCCCGGGGACATGTCTCCCCGGGTCCCATCAATTGGGAACGGGGAAACGTCATTGTGCGTTCCTGACATCCTGCAGGCCTGTTATCAGTAAACAGCTGCTTCTGCGGATATCCGGGTCTCTTTTCCCTGTCCCTTTTCAACGTAGTTCTCATATGCCGTGATCTCGATCCGCTTTGCTTCCCCTGTCACGGTCACGTAGATGTTCATGCTGGTGGAGATGTCCGCATGCCCCATGAGGTCCATCAGCGTTCTCGGGCTGATCCCGCTCTCCGCGCACCGCGTCGCAAACGTATGCCTTAAAATGTGGCAGCTGAAGTTCGGAAGGAGTACCGGTTCCCCGGGTCCCTGATGCCCTGCAAGTACTTTCTGGTTGCAGTCCCGCATGACCCGCTTCAATACCCGGTTAAGTGAGCTCTGGTTCATGACTTTTCCAAAGCGGTTAAGGAAAACGAAGTCACTGTACCCGTCGATGTGGCTCTGGCATTCCAGCCCTGCTTCTTCCAGGTACCGTTTCTGTTCGAGGAACGCTTCCCTGACGCCGGCCGTCATCGGGATCGTCCGTGTACCGGCCTTCGTTTTGGGTGTGTTGATGGAAAAATAGCACCCATTGCTGTCATGGTGGTCATAATACACCAGCGTATGGTCGACGCTGACCGTGCCATTCCCCTCCCCTTCCAGGTCGACGTCGTTCCATGTCAGGCCGGTGATCTCGCCGACACGCATCCCTGTGTTTGCCATGATGTAGAAGACCGGTCTCCAGTGCCGGTATTTCGGCTCCTCCTTCAGGAACTGGAACAGGAGCTTCTCCTGGGCAATGGTCAGGGCTTCCCGTTTTCCTCTGTCAGGATGTGATAGCTTCAGTTCGCGCATCATGTTGTCTGTCGGGTTCAGCCGGATGAGGTTGTCGTCGACCGCCACCTGGAACACCTGGTGCAGGACGGTATGGACGCTGTCCAGTGTCGCTGTCTGCAGCATCTTGTCCTCGATCAGGCGGTTATAGAACGACCTGACGTCGGACTTCTTTACAGTCGTCAGTTTTTTCTTTCCGAATCCCTGCTTCACGAACATGTCATACATATAGATGTAGTTCTGGAACGTGATGTCTTTGATCCCCCTCTTGAGTTTTTTCCAGAGCTCGAACATGTCGTTCACGGAAAGGTTGTTTGTATCAGTCTTGATCCCGTCATGTCTGTCCACGACGATCTGGGTCTCTTTTTCCCGGAGGTCGGCAAGGGTGTCCGCGTATTTCGCGTGGCGCCTGCCTTCCTCATCTGTCCAGCGGTAAACGTATCCCCCGTCCTTCCTCTGGCTCTCGCCCGTTCTGAGGCGGACATGACGGTTGTCGAACCTTGCGCCTTTTCTTGATCTCTTTTTCCTGTCAGCCATTTTTCTGTCTCCTTTCCTGCCCCCGTCTGCAGCAAGCTTTCGGGGGCAGGATACTCTGTCATTTTTCCTGTTACAAATGTGCGATTTCCTCAGGCCCGCTGTGGGATCGTTCACACGGAATATGTCTTCTCAAGGAACTCTTCCAGTTTCTTCCGTTTGAACATCCGTCGTGACCCTACCCAGAGGACATAGTCGCAGGATGCATCATCGGACATATCCCTGAGCTTGTTCACCCCGATCCCTGTATATGCGGCTGCTTCCTTGATCGTGAGCATCGCCTTCTCCCAGACCGGGATCTCATCCCTGCGCTCCTGCATGTTCCTGTTCATATGCTTCCCCCTTTGCTTTTCTGTTCCATGAGGTCCCTGTAGCCCCAGTACCGGTATTTCCTGCTGTCGTACGCCGGCGATCTCCAGAACTTCCGTACCACCCGGTTGAACAGCCGGGCCAGCGCGTCGAGGTTCATGCCGTCTGCCAGGACGATGTCCCTGACCTTCACTTCTGAAACGTCCGGATGCTCCTCCCTCCAGGCAGTGAAGTCAAAATACTGGTCGATGGTCCCGCTGTATAACGCTTCGTCTGCCTGTCTGTTCTCATTGAAGAAGCGGTACAGCGCATACATCATTTCTTCCGCCATGATCCGGTCGATCCCGAGGATGTTCAGCATGTCAAATGCCCGGAGCTCCAGGATCTCTTCCGTGTTGCTGAACCCGGCACGGATGAACGGCCTGCATGCAAAGGCTTCATCCCTGCCCAGCCACTCCTTTGAATCCAGGAATGTCTTCCTGTCTGTTTCCCTGTTTTCCATTCTTTCCTCCTGTTGTCAGTCTTAAATATCCTTCTACTTATTAGTTGCTGACTTTTTTGGGAAATTGGCGGAAAAATTTTTGAAAAATAGAGGAAATTATTTGACCTCCAAGAACAATTAAAAGAAGGCAGACAGAAAAAGACCTGCCCACGTCACCGTGGACAGGTCTGCTTGAGATCTTTCGCTATGGTCTGCCCTGACCGGTTGGACCGGTCTGCGTCCTACTGCCTCTTCTTCCGTGAGGCTTGGAATGCCGTGAGCGCTGCAAGGCAGGCAAGACTCAGCAGTGCAAGTCCGGCCCACAGGAACAGGTTCGTGGCGTCTCCGGTCTTCGGGGAAGTTTCCGCTGCCCTGATCGTCACAGGGATCTCCACGCTGCCGTCCCCGAAACTGACTTTCAGTGTATGGTCTCCCGCGGACAGCGTTTCCATGTATGTGCTCTTCACCGTCAGGACCAGGCTGCCCTTCGCCTTGGATGTATCCTCCTCCGGGATGGCTTTGCCGTCCATCTCTGCACCGGTATAGCTGTCGTACGTTTTGTCGTCGTTCTCGCTCCGTTTGATCTCCACGACGAGATCCGTGTTCCGGCCGGCTGTCTGCCCGTCACCTTCGACCTTCACGGCCGTATAGGTGATGCTGTTGGTTTTGGTCTTTGTTCCCTCGCTGGACGGCGACGGTTCATGGTTCTTGTCCCCGGCCATCCGCTGGTAGAACGTATATTCCGTATCCGGATCCAGCCCTTCGAACACGTTGCTGTCCTGCCAGTTGGTCCCGTCCGTGCTGTACTGGCATCCGTCCGTCTTCTTCAGCGTCACGCTGTTCCCCGTCACGGTTTCCGCCTCCGGTGCGGCAGGTGTGGCCTGGGATGCTTTGGTGATCGTCACAGTCACACCGGTCACCGAATTATTCAGATGATAGTTGCGTGCTTTTTCTCCGGACAGCGTCACATTCAAGACGTTGACCGGCTTATTTGTCCCGGCAGCGTCATCCTCCATGGTGCCTTTGACGCTGGTCAGGTCCAAAGTCACATCGTCTCCGCTGATCACGCCGGATACAGTGCCGCCGGACAGCGTCACTTCCAGGTTGCCCGGCTCATAGGCTCGGTCTGCGGCGGTCAGCCCGGTGACCGTGACTTTTGCCCGCAGGATCTCCAGTGGACCATTCACAAGGGTAATGCGGTAGTTGTCTTTCGCATCCGCATTTCCGTTTTTAATTTCGAATCTATCTATTACGATTTTGTCGTTATAATAACCTGCATATGTCTCATATCCGTACAGTTTGACTCCCGTCAGTTTATCGTTATTCTTCAGGCCGGAACCGGAAACCTCCACCACCGAGGCGATATCATCCGGATCTTCGTATGCCATGCCGCTCTCGCCCTGGGGAGATCCGTTATATTCGTATGCCTGAGCCTTCGCCTTGATCGTCAGCTCTGCCCTGCTGATCGTCACGGTCACGTCTTTTGCCGCTGCCCCGTAGCTGCCGGTTGCCGCTGCTGTGACGGTAACATAGGCCTTCCCGTCTGCCGGGACCTTTTTGACCGTCAGCGCGCCGGTGGTGGCGTCCACGTCGATATAATCCCCGCTGCCGTCTTTGACGGCGTAGCTGATCTTGCCGCCGCCGTCGGTCGTGGCGCTGACCTTCTTGTCCGTGTCGCCGTAGGTAGCGGCCACGTCGGACGCGGTGATGGTCTGCGGTTTTACGGCATCCGGGATCGTAATGTTCACTATGCCGTTTGGCGTGCCCATAAAGATCACACGGGTATCGTTGATTCTGGAGACGGTGATCCCGTTTATTTCTGTGTAGTATTCGCTTGTTTCTGGAAATGTATAGCCTTCATCCGCATCGTAAATCGCTGCCACCCGGGAAGCGGATTCATTCTTCAGAAGAAAGATATTTTTTCCAGCAAAATAAATGTCGCTGGCTGAGCATGTTGCGTTTGCCCCGCCGGACACATTGACTGTTATGAATTTGACTTTCGTCAGGTCGAGCCGTAAGGCGGGACGGACGCAGCGTATCGCACCTACATCTGTGCCCAGAGAGCCAATCCAGCCGTCATCTCCGGACACAAACGCCGCCTCATCAGGATTCTCGCCTGGCGAGCGGAGCCACCAGTTGTTACCTATCGCGACACTGGCCTTGGCGCATTTTCGGACAGCCTCCGGCAGCTTTTCTGCCTCTTCCGTGCTCAGCAGGTAAAGCCTGGCCGCAGTCTGGTCAGGCCCCCAGGAAAAGTTGTGTGGGTTGTCCGTTCGCACAGGGATCTCCATGATCGCATCTGCCACGCCTGCAAAAAAGCCCCCATCCGCAGTCAGGCCGTCCAGAAAGCTTTTTATATAGGACGTGCTGTAGTGATTGTCCTCATTGTCACTGAACGCGCATGCGCCGACCGGGTCCTTCGCAAGCAGCGTGACATACCCGGCATCCACTGCCGTGGATTTATCCTCGATGAGGTACCATTCCATGCCGTTGAACTTCACGGTCGTGGTGGTGCCCACGAGGCCGGCATAGGGGTTCCCGTCATATGCCAGCGCAGTCAGGTGCATCCCCGGCATGAGCCCGATCGCCATGGCCGCGCACAGGAGCAGTGCCGCCAGCTTCTTTCCCCAGTGCTTCATCTTCTTTCCCTCCGTATCCGTTCCCTGCCATGACGCCGCGCCGGTCCCCGTCCGGGTGCGGCATGCCGCAGGGGCATCCTTTCCAAAGTATTGGTAATTAATTGTACACGATTTGCCCGTTTCTATCAATATGCAGGAAGAAATGCCTTTGGGAGGGTGCCCTTCCTGCACGGATGGCGCCCTTATGGATGCTGTCACATCCCGGGCATT
>JAGCAV010000427.1 GCA_017652545.1 Lachnospiraceae bacterium | reverse complement strand
CGGCCTGAATCCGGACCTTGCTGATTTCATCCCGACCTCTGCTCTGAAGAACGTTGGCGAAGGCCTTGCCCGTGCCATCAAACTCGACCTTGATGGAGAGCTTGCATATGGCTCAGCTGAGACTCTTGGTTTTGCTGAGAACGGCGTAGAACTTCTGGACAACGATCACTATCAGGAGATGGTTCCGGAAGAGATCCGTACACAGGTCGATGAGCTTCGTGAGAAGATCGCAGCCGGCGAGATCGAGGTTTACACCTCCGCCACCATGGATTCCAAAGCGATCGAAGACCTGAAGGCCTCTGTGGCTGTGAAGTAAGGTCAGATAAAAACCGGAATTTGATTTGAATGGAAAGGGCTGCCTTCGGGCAGCCCTTTTTCTAAAGAAAGGCTAAAAAAAATTAAAAAAAACGACAAAAAAATATATCCATTATTGATCAAATATAGTATAATGTCCCAAAAGCTGTTAACCTATTGTCACAACAAAGGAAAGAGAAGGTGAGGTGAGTTAACCCATATGGCTGATCAAAAGGTATTGTCGATGGAACATATCATGAAGATCTACGGCAACGGTATTGTTGCCAATGAGGATGTCAGCCTGGACCTGAATAAGGGAGAGATCCATGCGCTGCTTGGTGAGAACGGCGCAGGAAAAAGTACCCTGATGAAGGTCCTGTTCGGAATCGAGCAGCCCGATCAGGGCAAGATCATTCTGAACGGGAGTGAAGTGACCATTAAGAATCCGCAGGATGCGATCAGCAAAGGCATCGGTATGGTGCATCAGCACTTTATGCTGGTTCCGTCCCTGACAGTGGCCGAAAATATCATTCTTGGCGTGGAGCCGAAAAAAGGTCTTTTCATCAATATGCAGAAAGCCATCGATGAGGCGAAGGGTATTGCTGAAAAATACAATTTCGACATTGATGTTACGGCAAAAGTGGAGGAGATCCCGGTCGGCATCAAGCAGAAGGTTGAGATCCTGAAGGCACTGTACCGCGGCGCGGATATTCTGATCCTGGATGAGCCGACGGCCGTTCTGACACCTCAGGAGACAGCAGAACTGTTCATTCAGCTTGAAAAGCTGAAAAAGGACGGACACACGCTGATCTTCATTTCTCATAAGCTCGACGAGATCAAGCAGATCTGCGACCGGGCCACCATCATGAGAAGCGGCCGGAGCATGGGTACCTACTCTGTTGCGGATATCAGTACGGACGACATGTCCAGGCTGATGGTCGGACGTGACGTTGTCCTTACCTTCGAGAAGAATCCGGTGGTTCTGAAGGATACGATGATGCGCGTGCGCAATCTGACCGTCCACAATTCACAGGGTGTCATGAAGGTGAATGACCTGTCCTTCGATCTGAAGGGCGGCGAGATCCTGGGCATCGCCGGTGTTGAGGGCAACGGCCAGTCTGAACTGATCGACACGCTGACCGGTCTGAACAAGATCTATTCGGGTACTGTTGAGATCGCAGGCGACGATATCAAGAATGACAATGTGCGGGCGATCCGGGATAAGGGCATGGGACATGTGCCCGAAGACCGTATGACACAGGGCTGCGCACCGACGCTGAACATTCTGGAGAACATGTTTGCGAACCAGTATGAGGATCCGCGGTATTCCGGCAAGTTCCTGCTGAAGCAGAAGGTGATCGAGGCAAGAGCCGACGAACTGATCAAAGAATATCTGGTCAAGTGCAAATCCCGTAAACAGGGTGTGGGCATGCTTTCCGGCGGTAACGTGCAGAAGGTGGTCGTTGCAAGGGAATTCTCCACAGACCCGGTCATCATCATTGCCAACCAGCCCACCCGAGGCATCGACGTCGGCGTGGCGGAATTTATCCGCAGGCGTCTGCTTGAATTCCGGGATGCGGGCTGTGCGATCATTCTGGTCACCGCTGACCTGAATGAGGTATTCTCCCTGAGTGACAGGCTCGCTGTCATGTACAAGGGCAAGTTCTCCGGCCTGTTCACGGATGTGTCAAAGGTGACGGAGGAAGAGCTTGGCCAGTACATGCTGGGCTTAAAGCACGATGACAGATTGGAGGGTGTGACATATGAGCAGTGAAAGACGATTTGAACTGATGAGAATGTTCTTCTCGATCGTGATCGCGCTGGCGGTGTCGTTCGCCCTGATCTTCGTGGTCAGCAAGCAGCCTGTGGACGCCATCATTGCACTGGTGACCGGACCGCTGCAGAAAAAGCGTAATTTCGGTAATGTGATCGAGAAAATGATCCCCCTGATCTTTACAGGTACCGGTGTCTGTATCATGTTCTCCGCCAGCCAGATCAACCTGGCAGGTGAAGGCGCGTTCCATCTCGGCGGCCTTATGGCTTCCGTATGTGCGCTGGGACTCGGTCTCCCTGCAGGCGTCAGCCCGGTGGTGTGCCTGATCGTTTCCACTGTCTGCGGCGCTATTTTCTGTGCGATCCCGGCAGTGCTGAAGATCAAAACGAATTCATCCGTCATGGTTTCTTCGCTGATGCTGAACTACGTGGCGCTGTATTTCGGTAACTATATCCTGCATTTCTTCATCGGTGACTCGGCAGTCGGTGAAGCTTCCGCTTCCTTCGAGCTTCCGAAGTCATCCGAGCTGATCAAGCTGATCGGCGGCACAAAGATCCATTTCGGCATCATCATTGCCCTTGCTGTTGCGGTGCTTGGCTATTTCTTCCTGTATCGCTCCAAAATGGGTTATCAGCTCCGTCTGGTCGGTGAAAATGAGACCTTCGCAAAGAACTGCGGTATCAGCATTGTGGGAGTCATCCTGGTTTCCCAGCTGGTCGGCGGTGCGATCGCCGGTCTCGGCGGCGGTGTTGAAATGCTTTCGCCTCTGTATAACCGCTTTACCTGGACATCACTGCTTGGCTATGGCTGGGACGCCATCACCATCTGCACGCTGTCCAAACGTAACCCGATCAAGACCCCGATCGCGGCCCTGTTCCTGGCTTACCTTCGTGTCGGTGCATCCATCATGGCAAGATCTACGGATGTTACCCTTGAGATCGTGGAGATCACCGAAGGTATCATCATCCTGCTGGTTGTTGCTGAGCAGTTCCTGAGCAAGACCAAGCATAAGATGATCGCGAAAGAGGCAAAAAAACAGTTAGAGGAGGAGGCGGCATAATATGATTTTAACATCTCCGGATTTTTATAACGCGATCCTTCGTGCAACGACCCCCATCCTGTTCGCCACGCTGGCAGCAGGTGTGGCACAGCAGGCAGGTATCTGCAACATGGCCCTGGAAGGTATTATGCTTTTTGCATCCCTCTTCGGTGCGATCTACAGTTATGTAACCGGAAGCTGGATAGCGGGTCTTCTGCTGACAATGCTGTCAGGTGCAGCGATCGGACTTATCCTTGCCTTCTTCGTTCTGAACCTGAAGACGGATGAGATCATCGCGGCCATCGCCATCAACCTGACAGCCGCAGGCGGCACCGTCCTGCTGCTGCTGGCTTTCAGCGGTGACAGAGGAACATCTTCCTTCAGAAGTATCCCGGCGCCGAATGTTGCGATTCCCGGTATCAGTGCGATCCCCTTCCTGGGCAGGATCCTTTCCGGCAGGAACTTTATGACCTGGCTTGCGATCATCATGGTAATCGTCATGCACCTGTTCCTGTACAAGACACCGCTCGGACTGAAGATCAGGGCTGTGGGTGAGAACAAGAACGCGGCTGAGTCCGTCGGTATCAGCTCCAGAAAGATCCAGTACATCGCGCTGATCATCAGCGGCGTGCTCGCCAGCATGGGCGGTTACTTCCTGTCCAGCGGCTATATGACCACCTTCACAAAGGATATGTCAGCCGGCCGAGGCTTCATTGCTCTGGCTGCCTCTGCAATGGGCCGCAACACACCGGTAGGCGGTTTCCTGGTAGCGCTTCTGTTCGGTATTGCGCAGGCGGTTTCCAACCAGCTGCAGCTGACCAGTATTCCGGTTGAGCTGCTGCAGATGATCCCGTATGTGATCACGCTGATCGGCCTTGCAGTATTCAGCTATGTCGAACTTAGAAGGAAAGCCAAACTGAGCGGAAAATAAAATAAAAAAACATATTTAACAAAAAGGGAGGAATTACGATGAGAGCAAAACTTGTAGCAGCGGCTGCCATGGCAGCCATGGTAACGATCGGCGCAGCCGGAGCAGCATATGCTTATACGGCAGCAGTTCTGATCCCGGGCACACTGGGCGACAAGTCCTTCTGGGACAGCACAAATGAAGGCCTGACCGCTCTGAAGGAAGAGCTTGGCGAGGATGTGTTCGATTTCGAAATTCAGGAGATGGGCGCCGGCGCTGACGATATGTCATCCTATCCGGACTTCTTCCTGGATGCTGCTGACAGCGGCAAGTATGATGTCAT
>JAGCAV010000426.1 GCA_017652545.1 Lachnospiraceae bacterium | reverse complement strand
GGCGGTGTTGTGGGTGTTTCCTTTTACCGCCAGAATATCGAAACCTACAGGTCCATGGCGTATTCTTATGTGGATCTGGCAGTGATCAATATCAGCGGTTCGATGATCTCAAGAATGATAGAGCGCGAAGATGACATCTGCGCTTATCATCAGATGTTCCGGGAAGCGGTTGAGAACGAAGATTCGCAGGCATATCAGGACAATGTGGACAGCATTGATGATCCTGAGCTGGAAGATCTGTTCAGGTACTGGAGCGAAATCAACTGGTTCGTTCTGTCAACAGGAAATCTCGTTTCTGACACACGCTATTTCTATGTGGTCATTCCTACGGAGAAAGATCTGATCTACCTGTGGGATTCAGATATGGATCAGGATAAGCTCACAGCTCCGTTTGAGCATGATGAATATGAGAACGGGGAAAAGGAAAACCTGATGAAAGCGTTCCGCGGAGAGTGGGACAGGAAACTGGCCATCTATCGTGAGGAGCAGGAGATCCTCGGTACAGCCATGGAACCGATCACTGATGAGAACGGTGAGATCGTGGCAGTCGCCTGCCTGGATCTGTCGATCACAAGCATCAGACACGCATATCTGAAAATGATGCGGCATCTCGGGATTTTAGTCACGCTGATCCTGCTCGGATCCGGGCTTCTGTATTTTTCATCTGTCCAGAAGAATTTCATCAAACCGATCCAGAAGCTGGAGAAGGCGACGGCCAGCCTTGTGTCAGACCTTATGAGCGGGAAGGATACCGTGTTCCAGGTCGACGTCCACACCGGAGATGAGATCGAGGCACTGGCCAGATCTTTTGAAAATATGGACTGTCAGCTGAAAGCCTATATTGAGCAGAACGCGCAGATCACGGCGGAAAGGGAAAGGATCAGCACTGAACTGGATCTTGCAAGGCGCATCCAGTCGGATATGCTGCCGGGTGAGTTCCCGCCATTCCCTGAACGGACAGAGTTTGAGATCTATGCCGGCATGCATCCGGCCAAGGAAGTCGGAGGAGATTTTTATGACTTCTTCCTGATCGATGAAAAGCATCTGGGACTGGTCATCGCGGATGTCTCCGGAAAAGGCGTTCCGGCAGCCCTGTTCATGATGATGTCAAAGATCATGGTCCAGAACTTCGCACTGAGCGGACTGGAACCTGCAAAGGTACTGGAGATCATCAATGAACAGATCTGCAAGAATAACAAAGAGCAGATGTTCGTGACAGTGTGGCTCGGAGTGCTGGATCTGGATACCGGTCTCCTGTCTGCGGCCAATGCCGGGCATGAATACCCGATCCTGAAAATGCCCGACGGCCAGTTTGAGATGATCCGTGACAAACACGGGGTCGTCATCGGCGGGATAGAGCATGCGCGTTATAAAAACTATACGCTGCAGCTTGAGCCTGGCGCAAAGCTTTTTGTATATACGGACGGACTGACGGAAGCGACCAATGAGGCGCTGGAACTTTTCGGCATGGAACGGATCCTCCGGGCACTGAATGAAGTGCCGGACGGGACACCTGAGCAGATCCTGGAACATGTTCAGAAGCGCATGGACCAGTTTGTGGGCAGTGAACCGCAGTTTGATGACCTGACCATGATGTGCCTGTCCTACGTCGGACCCGGAACGTCGGTATGAGCCAGCAGGGAAGACGGCATCACGCGCCGGCGCATCATTGAGATGCTTTGAGCGGAATGACAAAGAATGTGGGGGGAATACAAGAACATTTGTTCTGTATTCCCTCTGTCTTTTTGCAGTGACCTGTGATATACTCGGTGAGATCAGGGATGATAGGAATCTTTTTCGGGAGATCAGTCTATGGATCATTTTGTATTGCATTCTGAATATGAGCCGACCGGAGACCAGCCTGCGGCCATCGACACTCTGGTTCAGGGCTTCAGGGAGGGCAACCAGTGTGAGACCCTTCTGGGTGTGACAGGGTCAGGCAAGACCTTCACCATGGCCAACATCATTGCGAAGCTGAACCGGCCGACACTGGTCATTGCGCATAATAAAACACTCGCAGCCCAGCTTTACGGGGAGTTCAAGGAGTTCTTTCCGGAGAACGCGGTCGAGTATTTTGTCTCCTACTATGATTATTATCAGCCGGAGGCTTATGTGCCTTCCTCTGATACCTATATTGCAAAGGATTCATCCATCAATGAGGAGATCGACAAGCTCCGTCTTTCGGCTACGGCCTCTTTGGTGGAACGCCGTGATGTCGTGGTGGTCTCTTCCGTGTCATGCATTTACGGACTCGGCTCTCCCGTGGATTTTCGGGATATGGTGATCTATCTTCGCCAGGGGCAGATCAGGGACCGGGATGAAGTCATCCGTAAACTGATCGATATCCGTTACGAGCGGAATGAGATGGACTTTAAAAGGTCGACCTTCCGGGTGCGCGGGGATGTGCTTGAGATCTTTCCGGCTGATGCGGATGACTACGCCTACAGAGTCGAGTTCTTCGGCGATGAGATCGACCGGATCACACAGATCGATGTGCTGACCGGGAAAGTGCGGAAGGGACTGGAATTCATTGCCGTCTTTCCCGCTTCCCACTATGTGATGCCTGCATCCAAGATCCTGGAGGCGACGAGGCGTATTGAAGAAGAACTGGAATCCCAGGTGCGTTTCTTCAAGAGTGAGGATAAGCTGCTGGAGGCGCAGAGGATCGCCGAGAGGACGAATTATGACATTGAGATGCTCAGGGAGACGGGCTTCTGTTCTGGCATCGAAAACTATTCACGCCATCTGACCGGCAGAGCCGCGGGATCCGCGCCGGAGACCCTGATGGATTTCTTCCCGGATGATTTTCTGATTATCATCGATGAATCACATATGACGCTGCCGCAGCTCCGCGCCATGTACAACGGCGACCAGGCCAGGAAAACGACCCTTGTTGACTATGGCTTCCGTCTGCCGTCCGCAAAGGACAACCGGCCGCGGAGTTTTGAGGAGTGGGAGAACAAGATCGATCAGATCCTGTTTGTCTCAGCCACCCCGGGGCCTTATGAGGAGGCGCATGAGCTTCTGCGCGCCGAGCAGATCATCCGGCCTACAGGCCTGCTGGATCCTGAAGTGTCGGTCAGGCCCGTTGAAGGACAGATCGATGATCTGATCAGTGAGATCCGGAAGGAGACAGAAAAGAAGAACAAGGTGCTGGTCACCACACTGACCAAGACCATGGCGGAAGACCTGACAGATTACATGAAGGAAGTCGGGATACGGGTCCGGTATCTGCATTCGGATATTGACACACTGGAGCGAACCCAGATCATCAGGGACATGCGTCTGGATATCTTTGACGTGCTGGTGGGCATCAACCTTCTTCGGGAAGGACTGGACATACCCGAGATTTCCCTTGTGGCGATCCTGGACGCCGATAAGGAAGGCTTCCTGCGCTCCAGGACTTCCCTGATCCAGACCATCGGCCGGGCCGCAAGGAACGCGGATGGCCATGTGATCATGTATGCGGATATGATGACAGATTCCATGAAGGAAGCCATCGACGAGACGAACAGACGGCGTTCGGCGCAGCAGGCATACAACCAGGCGAACGGCATTACGCCCCAGTCCATTCACAAGGCGGTAAGGGATCTGATCAGCATCTCAAAGGATATTGCCGGCCAGGAGAAGAAACTGGAGAAGGACCCGGCTTCCATGGACCGGGAGGAGCTGGAGAAGCTGATCGAAAAAGTGGAGAAGCAGATGAAGAAAGCCGCGGCGGATCTGAACTTCGAGGCGGCTGCCGAGCTGCGTGACCGGATGCTGGAACTGAAAAAGCATCTGCAGGAAAACTTTCTATAATCTATCGAGGTAATCATGCCTGGAAATCCTGTTAAATATATAAAAATACGAGGCGCAAAAGAGCACAACCTGAAAAACATTTCCATTAACATTCCGCGGAATGAGTTTGTCGTTCTGACGGGACTTTCCGGATCCGGCAAGTCCTCTCTGGCTTTTGATACGATCTACGCGGAAGGGCAGCGGCGCTATATGGAGTCGCTTTCTTCCTATGCGCGTATGTTCCTGGGCCAGATGGAAAAACCGGATGTGGAGAGCATAGAAGGTCTGCCGCCCGCCATTTCCATCGACCAGAAATCAACAAACAGAAATCCCCGATCCACAGTGGGTACCGTGACGGAAATCTACGACTATTTCCGCCTTCTGTATGCAAGGATCGGAATTCCCCACTGTCCCAGCTGCGGCAGGCCGATCATGAAGCAGACCATCGATCAGATGGTGGATCAGCTGACCTCCTATCCGGAGCGTACCCGGCTGCAGCTTTTCGCACCGGTCGTGCGGGGACGGAAGGGCCGTCAGGAGAAGCTGTTCGAGCAGATGAAGCGCAGCGGGTATGTCAGAGTCCGGGTGGACGGTTCCATGTATGAACTCTCGGAGGAGATCACGCTGGACAAGAACATCAAGCATACCGTTGAGGTGCTGGTGGACCGCCTGATCGTAAAGCCGGGGATCGAAAGCCGCCTGAGCGATTCACTCGAGCAGGTCCTGGAGCTGGGAAACAATCTTGCGCTGGTGGAGGTGCAGCGTCCGGAGGATGAAGAGCCTTTCGCCCTGAATTTCAGCCAGAATTTTGCATGTCCGGACTGCGGGATCAGCATCGAGGAGATCGAGCCGCGCAGCTTCTCATTCAACAATCCCTTCGGGGCCTGTCCGGAATGCACCGGGCTGGGTTACAAGATGGAATTTGATGAACGGCTGATGATCCCGGATGAGACGCTGTCCATCAACGAAGGCGCGATCGTTGTCATGGGATGGCAGTCGGCGAAGGATAAGGGAAGCTTTACCAGGGCGCTGCTTGACGCATTGTGTGAGGAATACCACTTCGATCTGGATACGCCTTTTGAACAGTATCCCGAAGAAATACGGAATGTTCTGATCCACGGAACGAACGGCCGCGAGGTCAAGGTGCACTATACAGGCCAGCGGGGGACCGGCATCTACCCGGTCGCTTTTGAAGGGCTTGTCAGAAATGTGGAACGCCGTTATCGTGAGACATTTTCGGAGACGTCCAAGGCAGAGTATGAGACGTACATGCAGATCACACCCTGCAAGGCCTGCGGCGGACAGCGCCTGAAACCATCGGCACTGGCTGTGACGGTGGGGGATAAGAACATCTATGAGATGACGATCATGTCGGTCGGAAATCTGCAGGTGTTTCTGCAGAACATGCAGCTGAGCGACCAGCAGCGGCGGATCGGTTCTCAGATCCTCAAAGAGATCAAGGCAAGGGTCAGCTTTCTGGTCAATGTTGGACTGGAATACCTGAATCTGGCACGGGCGACGGGTACCCTGTCCGGAGGAGAAGCGCAGCGAATCCGTCTGGCGACACAGATCGGTTCCGGTCTGGTGGGTGTCGCATATATCCTTGACGAGCCCAGCATCGGGCTGCATCAGCGGGACAACGACAAGCTTCTCAATACGCTCTTCCAGCTGCGGGATCTGGGTAATACGCTGGTCGTGGTGGAACATGATGAGGATACCATGCGGGCGGCAGATTTTCTGGTGGATATCGGACCCGGCGCGGGAGAACATGGCGGAGAAGTGATCGCCAGCGGGACCGTGCAGGACATCATAGACTGTCCCGCGTCGATCACCGGTGATTATCTGAGCGGGAGAAAGAAGATACCGGTGCCTGCCGTGCGGAGGAAACCGACCGGTTTTCTGACCGTTACAGGCGCCGCGGAGAACAATCTGAAAGGGATCACTGTCCGGTTCCCGCTTGGGGTATTTACCTGCGTGACCGGCGTGTCCGGATCCGGCAAGAGTTCACTTGTCAATGAGATCCTGAACAAGTATCTGGCGAGAAAGCTCAATCGGGCCAGGTCTATCCCGGGAAAATTCAAAAGCATTGAGGGAATCGAGCAGCTGGACAAGGTGATCTGCATCGACCAGTCGCCGATCGGACGGACACCCAGGTCAAATCCGGCCACGTATACCGGGGTCTTTGATCAGATCCGCGACCTGTTCGCCGCTACGCCGGACGCAAAGGCCAGGGGCTATAAGAAGGGACGTTTCAGCTTTAACGTAAAGGGCGGACGGTGTGAAGCCTGCAGCGGAGACGGCATCCTGAAGATCGAGATGCATTTCCTTCCGGATGTGTATGTCCCCTGTGAAGTCTGTCACGGCAAACGCTATAACAGGGAGACGCTTGAGGTTCTTTACAAGGGAAAAAGCATCTATGATGTGCTGAACATGACCGTGGAGGAAGCCCTGCGCTTTTTTGAACCGGTGCCCTCCATACGCAACAAGATCCAGACGCTCTATGACGTAGGTCTTTCCTACATCCGCCTGGGGCAGCCTTCAACCGAACTGTCCGGCGGAGAGGCCCAGCGGATCAAGCTTTCCACTGAGCTGTCCAGACGCAGCACAGGAAAAACGGTGTATATTCTGGATGAACCGACCACCGGTCTGCACTTTGCGGATGTCCACAAGCTTACGGACATCCTGCAGAGGCTGACGGACGGAGGAAATACGGTCATTGTGATCGAACATAATCTTGATGTGATCAAAACAGCGGATTATATTATCGATATGGGTCCGGAAGGCGGGGACGGCGGCGGCAGGGTCGTTGCCTGCGGCACACCGGAGGAAGTGGCACAGGATCCCCGTTCATATACGGGACAGTATGTGAAGAAGTACCTCTTCTGAGTGTGGAGTCCGGAGAGTGGAGAGTGGAGTTTTAGAAACATCGTATGGATCATGTATTCAGTCCGGTGTGAATTGAGAGATGAAGGAAATGCTTAACAGAACAGAAATATTCCGGCAGTGGCTGCGTATCATCATCGGTCTGCTTGTCTTCGCGTT
>JAGCAV010000425.1 GCA_017652545.1 Lachnospiraceae bacterium | reverse complement strand
TGCCGGCGGGATGTTCAATGTTCAGGATATTCCGGACTGGGTCTCCGGGACAAGTTACAGCGTCGGCGACTGGGCGGTGTATGACAACGTCGCATGGGAATGCACAACCGCGAACGCTGACAGCACGTTCAACAGCGCGAACTGGAGCGATTCATACTTCCCGGATACCGTGGCGGAGATCATCGGCGGGGGGAGCGGCTCCTCCAGCCGGAAGAACATCCGGCAACTGGACTGGAACGGGAACGAACGCCTGAAGGGCGATGTGTTTATCCGGTGCAGGGACGATTCCACAGGCGGAACGCCGCTTCATCCGATTGACGGCGATATGCAGATTTACGTCCCGCCGGTGCACGCGGATACGGTTTATACGAACTACGGGCTCGGCAAAATCGCATTTATTGAGTTTTCCGCAACGAACCCGAAAATGTTCAAAAGCGACATCACGATCACCTATGACAGCACAAACAACCGGACATACTACAGTTTCCTGCAAAGGGCTGAACAGTCAGGTTATCTGAATTACGCCTATCAATATCAGGGGGTGGTAAGTTAATGCTTTCGTTATTCAATACCGGGTACGGACTGCAAGACCAGCTGGACGGGGTCAAGAACGGAATCGCGATTGTGGCTACAAACAACACGCACATCGCGATCACTTCCGGGCAGTATGTGTACATTCAGGACAACAGCACGATGCCGGAGGGGCTGTACCGCGCCACGGCGAACATCGCGGCGAACGCGACACTGTCCGGGTCCAACGTGACGGCGGTTTCCGGGGGCGGGCTTAATGCGTTAAATTCCAATTTGAGTAATTATACTCAGGCTGACGGAACGGTAAAAACTTTGACGGATACAGATGCCAACAGCGCGAAAACCACTGGCATTTATTTTGTCAGTAATGCTTCAAACGTCCCAACTGCATCAAAGTATGGATACCTTGAAGTTATCGCAAGAAATTCAAATTATGTGAAGCAAATCTGGAACTCTTATGGGTCAACAGATGAGTATATAAGAATATGCGATAATGGTACGTGGGGAGAGTGGATTTCATTAAGTTCCAACAAATCGGATAGAACAAAAATAACATGGGGAACTTCATTGACCGTAAATATTCCCCATGCTATGGTTATGTTTTCTTCAAGCGGATATATTATTGTTTGGCTAAATGGCTCTACAGGCATTGACGTAACTGTTTATCCAATCGGATTAACACCATACAGAAAACAATCAAGTACTGGTACAGTTAAATTTGGTTTCAATGGTAATACGGATGAGTCATCGACCGCTACAAGAAGTGGCTCCTCGTTTACGATAACAACAAGTATCGATTATACAATGACGGCTTTAGGTTAAAGGCTGATTTAGCTACGTAACATTATGTAGTGCTATGTAGCGGTAGCAATTTATCAAACGTGATCGTCCTTGTGTTTCGGCAACCACTCTGTCAATGCTCTGCGGATGACCCAAGCGATTGACCGCTCATTCCGTTGGCAGTAGTCGAGAATCTCTTTCAACTGTTCCGGGGTGAAGCTAATGGAAATTTTCTGGCAATGCGTTTCCTCTGGAGTCTTAGCCCGTGGCATGAGATCGCCTCCTATAACGTTATGTGTTCTTATAGGATAGCATTCCTGAACGGTCGGTAGCAAGAGAGAATTTAACGCACTAAGGAACGAAAAGCGTTGAAAAACAAGGGTTTAGATCAAAAATTTCCTTTGGCTGATTTAACATCGTAACAAAAGAAAGGAAGGGTTTTCTATGGCAAGGCAGATCTTTATCGTGGACGCACACATCGTGGACGCAAACGGGACATTCAACTATCTCTCCGGGTATCCGAAGACATTCGACAGCCGGAGCTACCAGGGAGACGCGGACAAGGCCCAGCGCAGGGCGGAGGGCGACATGAGCGAGACCTGGGGCGCGATGTGCAAGGTGGATACGCGGCAGATCCAGACGGTCACGCTGTCCACGGTAGACGGTTTTCTGATTGAAGGGAAGACGATGGGCGCGGTCCCCTATGAGCCGGATCCTGAACCGACGGCGACTTAACTGAAGGCACGGACGTGCTCCATATGCAGCTGGGTGTTGTCCTGCTTCGCGTAGATCAGTGTGGTCTTCGGATCGGAATGGCCGAGGAGGGCCTGTAGCTTATCCAGCGGCATCCCGTTCCGGAGACCCACGGTGGCAAAGGTATGCCGGAACTTGTGCGGATAGGCATGGACGCCAACGCGCTGGCCGATCTTCCGAACGGCCAGTTCCAGGGCGTGAGATGAGATCTGATTGTGCGGCTTCCGCAAGCTGACCCAGAGGGCCGGGTTTTCATCATCGCGGGAATTCAGGTATTCCCGCAGGGAAACCTTCGCTTCGTCATTGAAATATACGAAGCGTTCCTTGTCGCCTTTGCCGTGCCGGATGTGGACGGCGTTGTGCTCCCAGTCGATATCCGACAGCAGCACGTCCGCGCACTCGCTGACGCGGCAGCCGGTGGAGAACAGGAAATCCAC
>JAGCAV010000424.1 GCA_017652545.1 Lachnospiraceae bacterium | reverse complement strand
GGCAGGACGGGATGAATTCTCCGCATACAGGTTGTCGAAGCTGATGACCGATACTTCCTCCGGGATCGAGACGCCGTTATCGCGCAGCGCGTTCATGACAGGATAGGCGACCTCGTCACGGAAACAGACAATGGCGGTATAGTCCAGCGGAAAGATCAGGTCCGAGAGCGTATTTCCCTGCAGCGCTTCCTCCACCTCTACGCCGGGGATCACCCGGACATTCTCTTCCGGAATCTCATTTTCCCTGACGGCAGTCATGAACCCGTTCAGCCGGTCCAGCTGGGAACTGCTCAGCTCGACACCCGAAAGGAACAGGAACTTCCTGTGGCCAAGTGCGGCAAGATGCTGCCCGGCCAGATATCCGCCCTGTACGTCGTCACACCGGACGGTGTCCGCCTCCAGGTCGCTCACGCGCCGGTCAAGCAGGACAAACGGCATCCGGTTGTCGGTCATGTACTCTATATAATGCCTCTGGCCGACACTCGGAAAGTACAGGATCCCGTCGACCGACAGCGAGATGGCGGTATGGATCAGCTGTTCCGCCAGTTCATCCTCCAGCTGCATGCACAGGATCATCAGGGTATAGTTTTTGCCCCGCAGTTCCCGGTCCATGCGGTTGATCAGGTCACAGTAGTGCTGATTGTGAAGGTCATTGACAATGACCGCGATCATATGGCTGTACCCTGAGCGCAGCGAGGATGCCATGGTATTCGGAATATAACCCATGCGGTCCGCTGTTTCCTTCACAAGACTCCGGACCGCTTTTGATATCCTTGTGTCATCGCGCAGTGCCCGGGAGACAGTGTTGGCCGAACATCCGCATTCCTTTGCGATGTCTTTGAGTGTAACACGGTTTGATCTCATGATTCTCTTCTCCAAGCCTTTTCCCATGTCAGCAGTTTCTTTTTTCTGTCAAGCTTCTCCTGTCATTTATTATAACCTTTATGTCATAGGAAAAACAATCATGGCACTTTTCACGGAAAATGCCTGTGGCGTTTTGGCTGTTCTGCACAAAAATATGTAAACAATCACTTTTATATCTTGACATTTGCATAGATTAACGTTAATATAAAAATGACGCTTGGATTATCGTTAATCCAAACAGAAAACGCCTATTCCATTGTAAAGGAGGAAATGCCATGAAGAAGTATCTTGCAGCCGTATTGATGACCGCTCTGCTTGCTGCGTCATGCAGTATGATGTCCCTGGCAGGCGAGGAACCGATCAAACTGACACTGTGGACCTTCCAGGAGCTCCACACACAGCTTTACTACGAGATGCTGGATGAGTGGAACGCGAATCCGGACAATCCGAAACTTGACATTGACATGCAGGTATATCCCTATGAGGATATGCACAACAAGCTGACCATTGCACTGCAGACAGGAGAAGGCGCACCCGACATCGTGGACATAGAGATCAATATGTTCGCGAACTACCTGAAAGGCGATATCCAGCTTGCCGAGCTGAACGATATCGTGGAGCCGATGGAAGATCATCTGGTCATGAGCCGCTTCAACAACTACGCTGTTGACGGAAAGTTCTACGGCATTGACCATCATATCGGCGCATGCGTTATGTATTACAACACCGAGATCCTTGAAGAGGCCGGTATCAACTACGAAGATATCAAGACATGGGAAGATTACCATGAAGCCGGCAAGGTCGTTCTTGAGAAGACCGGCAAGCCGATGTGCACATGGGAGTCCAAGGACTGCTGGAGCATTTATCCGCTGGTCAACCAGCATGGCGGCGACTGGCTGACACCCGACAACGAAGTCCGTATGGATGAGCCGGTCGTGGTGAACACCCTTGCATTCATGAAAGAGATGCTCGATGACGGCACCGCGGTGGCCTGCCCCGGCGGCAACCATCACGCAGAGGAGTACTACGGCTGGATGAACAGCGGCGAGTGCGCTTCCGTCAGCATGCCTTTCTGGTACCTGAACCGCTTCACGGATTACATGCCTGACCTTTCCGGAAAGATCAAAGTTGCTCCGCTTCCTCTGTGGTCTGACGGCGGACACAAATCCGCACAGATGGGCGGCACCGGCACGGCTGTCGTGAAGACCAGCGAGAACGTGGATATCGCGAAGGAATGGCTTGCCTATGCAACACTCAGCTTCGAAGGCTGCGTCAACACCTGGCTGATCCTGGGCTTTGACCCGATCATGACGGATGTATACGGATCCGAGGAGATGAAAGCCCCGAACAAGTTCTTCGACTATTATGGAGACGGTATCTTTGATGTTGTCGAATCCGTTCTTGATGACATCCCGGATACATGCCTGACCGACATGTTCCCGGCCGCTGCCGATATCGTACGCAACCAGATGGCATATGACCTTGTGATCACCGGAAAAGATCCTGAAGCCATTGCCAAAGACTGCGCTGAAGAGCTTCGCGGCATGATCTATTGATCTTCGTTAAGCAGGACTTTACACATGATCTGCTGATCCGGGAACACGTTCCCGGCAAAGAAGACAGTGTGAAATGACAAGTGTCGTTTTCTCAAGGAGACAGTCGGGACGGTGCACTTCGCCCGCCCCGGCTGTTTTTTATCATACACAGCATTTCCGGGCAGAAACGGAGGTGATGATATGCCCGCATCATCCGGGAGAAAGAACCCGCTGATGAATACGAAAGTTGTACCCTATGTATTTGTGGCTCCTTTTCTGATTTTCTTTCTGGTCATTTATCTCTATCCGTTTATTGCCACCATCATGATGAGCTTCCAGCGCATCGATGGGCCGAACAGCGTGCGCTTTATAGGACTGGAAAACTATAAAAGGCTGTTTGACCGGAACTTCAAACAGGCCCTTGCCACCACATTCCGCTATGCCTTCTGGGATGTCGTTGTCCTGACGATCGTCCCGCTGATCTTCGCGGTCATTCTCAACTCCGGCATCGTAAAATTCCCCGGATTTTTCAAATCCCTGTTTTTTGTGCCGGCGCTGACATCCATTATCGTAGTCGGTATTGTATTCCGGCTGGCATTCGGCACGCTGCCGACATCCCCGGCAAACCGGCTGATCGGCCTTTTCGGACAGGCACCCAAGGACTGGCTCATGTTTTCGAACACCGGCAATATGGTGCTGATCCTGCTCACGCTATGGCGATGGATGGGGGTAAACATCATCTACTATATTTCAGGGCTCCAGGCCATTCCCGTTGAACTCTACGAATCCGCGAAGATCGACGGCGCGGGTCCCGTACAGCAGTTCTTCCATATCTCGCTTCCGGGCATAAAGCCGGTCCTGATCTATGTGATCACGATCACGGTCCTGGGCGGATTTGCCATGTTCACCGAATCTGTCGCGCTCTGGGCACAGAACAATCCGGGCGGCGTCGGCAGAACGATCGTCGGATATATGTATCTGATGGGCTTCTACAAGAACAATATGGGCCTTGCCTCGGCTGTGGGACTTGTTCTTCTGGGCCTGGTCGTAGTGGTGAACCTGCTGCAGCTGACGGCCATGGGATTCTTCAGAAAGGAGGACTGATCTGATGAAAAGATCCGGAAAAATCGGCGGAAACAAAAAGAGAGGTCTTTCGGTACTTGCGACCGCGCTGATGTTTGTGACAGCGGCGCTTCTGATGGTTCCGTTTTACTTTATGTTCCTGAGCTCGCTCAAATCCGGAACAGAAATGCTGCGCAACGGCCTGAGTCTGACCTTTGACCCGGGTATCTCGTCCTTCAGCAACTACAAGGCGCTCAACACCTACCGGGATGGCATTTACTGGCAGTGGTACAAGTCCAGTCTGATCATCATGGTCCTGCAGACGGTGATCGGCCTCATTTTCGGTTCGATGGTCGGCTACGGCCTGGCCATGTACCGTTTTAAAGGGCGGAACGTGATCTTCACCATCGTTCTGGTGCTGATGATGGTCCCGTTTGAGATCCTTCTGCTGCCGCTGTACCGCATGCTGATCCGCTTTCATCTGACAAACACGTATTTCGGCGTGATCATGCCTTACCTTGTCCCGCCATTTATGATATTCTTTTTCCGACAATATGTTCTGGGACTGCCGAAGGAACTGATGGAGGCTGCGAGGATCGACGGGTGCAGTGACTACGGGATCTTTTTCCGTGTCATGGTGCCGAACATGATCCCTGCCTTCGGAGCCATGACGATCCTCTCGTGCATGAACAGCTGGAACAATCTGCTCTGGCCGCTGATCGTGCTCAGCTCCAATGAGAAATTCACCATTCCGATCGGTATGGGTACGACCATCACGCCCTATGGTGACGCCTTCGACGTACTGATGCCCGGCGCCGTCATGGCGGTCGTGCCGATTATCATTGTCTATCTGTTTGCCCAGAAAACATTTATTGCCGGTCTTACATCCGGCAGTGTGAAAGGATAGGATTAATCTATGAAAAAAGCGAGTATTATTCTCGACCGGGATTACCGGATCGGGCGTATCGACAGGCGCCTGTTCGGTTCCTTTATCGAGCATCTGGGCCGCGCCGTCTACGGAGGCATCTATGAGCCGGACCATCCCCTTGCGGACGAGCTGGGTTTCAGAAAAGATGTGATGCAGCTGGTACAGGATCTTAACGTGCCTCTGGTGCGCTATCCGGGCGGCAACTTTGTTTCCGGCTTCAACTGGGAAGACAGTGTGGGACCGCGGGAGAACCGTCCCAAGCGCCTTGATCTTGCCTGGTTTACGACAGAGACCAATGAGGTCGGCCTCCATGAATTTGCGCAGTGGAGTGAAAAGGTGAACAGTGAGATCATGTACGCCATCAACCTGGGGACCCGCGGCCCGGAACAGGCACGCGACATTGTGGAGTACGCCAATCACAGGGGGAACAGCAGGTTCTCGGACATGAGGATCGCGAACGGCCGTAAGGATCCCTTCGGCATCAAGCTCTGGTGCCTGGGCAACGAGATGGACGGTCCCTGGCAGATGGGACAGAAGACGGCGTACGAGTACGGGCGCGTTGCCAATGAGGCGGCCAAGATGATGAAGTGGGTCGATCCCTCCATCGAACTGGTTGCCTGCGGTTCCTCCGGTTCCGAGATGCCCACCTTCGGCGACTGGGAACTGACCATGCTGAATGAATGCTACGAGAACATTGACTATGTCTCCCTTCACCGTTATTACGGC
>JAGCAV010000423.1 GCA_017652545.1 Lachnospiraceae bacterium | reverse complement strand
GGAGCTGAATTTCCGGATCGAACTGGTGGAAGTCAGATAGACGGCTGCTCACTTTTTGCGATCTTCACCAGCCGGCTGGTTCCAAGCCGCGAAGCACCGAGTTCAATGAACTTTTCCGCGTCGGCAAAGGAGCTGATCCCGCCGGCTGCCTTGATCCTGACACCCGGGCCGATGTGCGCTGCGAAAAGCGCCACATCCTCAAAAGTGGCACCGGCAGTCGAGAAGCCGGTCGATGTCTTGATGAAATCGGCGCCTGCCTTCGTGACCAGCTCGCACATTTTTATCTTTTCTTCTTCCGTCAGCAGACAGGTCTCGATGATGACTTTCAGGATCCTGTCACCGCAAAGTATTTTGAGCTGGCGGATCTCATTTTCGACATAGTCGTAATCTTTCGCGCGCAGAGCGCCGATGTTGATGACCATATCGATCTCATCGGCACCGTTTGCCAGTGCTTCCTGTGTTTCGAACATCTTGGTGCCTGTGGTGGTATTCCCGTTCGGGAAACCGATAACGGTACAGATCTTCATCCGGTCCTGCACATACTCCTTTGCCGGCTTCACATAGCAGGGAGGTATGCACACCGATGCGGTCCCGTACGTGACTGCGTCATCGCACAGGGCTTTTATATCGTCCCAGGTTGCTGTCTGGACGAGGACTGTATGATCTGTTATGGACAGGACTTCTTTTTTGCTCATGTCGATCGCTCTCCTTCCGGAATGGATTTGTATTTCAGGTTATTTCATTATAAATATAGCAGAAGAAAAGCGGGAAGAAAATCATCTTTTCCGATAAATAGCCTGCTGAATGAGAAACAGGAGACTCTTTGCTGTTTTGCACAGAAAAAAGATAAAAAGTTTATAAAATATGTAACCGGGCACAGGTCTTTGTCAAAAAAGCCACAATAATTTAGTTGAATTATAGTTGTATAAACGTTATAATGAGCCATAAGTTTGTTCAGAAACGTAAGGATCCGGACAAAATGTTAAGCATCAGGCGATGCAGACAATATCAACTTTTCCAAGGAGGTGCTTTCTTATGGGAAAACTAAATGAAGCTGCTGAACGCATGATCAGAGATATATGCGCTCGGTACAAAGATGAAAAAACACCGCTGATGATGATCTTGAGTGACATTCAGAATGAGTACGGCTATATCCCGCTGGAAGTCCAGCAGGTTGTCTCTGAGGAGACGGGTATTTCCGTGGCAGAGATTTACGGTGTGGTAACTTTCTATTCATTCTTTTCCCTGCAGCCGAAGGGCAAATATGTCATTGGCTGCTGTCTGGGAACAGCCTGTTACGTGAAAGGCGGCCAGCAGGTCATTGACAAGTTCGGTGAACTGCTGAACATCAAGCCGGGCCAGACAACAGAAGACGGCCTGTTTACACTGGATGCCCTGCGCTGCATCGGCGCCTGCGGTATTGCACCGGCTGTGACGATCAACGGAACCGTGTATCCGAAAATGACTCCCGCCAAGGTGAACGATGTCATTGCCGGTTACCTGAAAGCAGAGGGACAGGAGGTAGGAGCATGATCAAAACAGTTGAACAGCTGAATGAAAACATCGCTGCCTGTACAAAATGTCTGGAGGACAAGATCACGGGCGCTGACGGAAAACGGCATATCGTGCTGTGCGGCGGTACCGGATGTCTTTCCAATCATTCCAAGGAGATCAGGGAACGCTTCGTGGAGGTCCTTGAGGAGAAGGGACTGTCCGATAAGGTGACGGTCAACCAGGTCGGTTGCTTTGGCTTCTGCTCCCAGGGCCCGTTCGTGAAGATCTTCCCGGAAGATACGCTGTATCGCCTGGTGCAGATCGAGGATGTCGAGGAGATCGTAGCTACGGATATCGAAGGCGGAGTGGTCGTGGACCGTCTGCTCTATGAAGAGCCTTCAACCGGTGAAAAGGTCTCCAAACAGGATGACATCAATTTCTATAAGAAACAGCGCAGGGTCGCGCTGCACGGCTGCGGCGTGATCGATCCCGAGAACATCAATGAGGCGCTCGGCATGGGCGGCTTCCAGGGACTGAAGAGAGCTCTGTCCATGTCCCGCCAGGAAGTTATTGATGAAGTGCTTGCAGCCGGTATCCGCGGCCGCGGCGGCGCAGGCTTCCCCACCGGAAGAAAATGGCAGTTTGCCTACAACTCCCAGGGCGATGAGAAGTATGTGGTCTGTAACGGTGACGAGGGCGACCCCGGCGCATTCATGGACCGCTCCATCCTGGAAGGAAATCCGCTGGCTGTTATTGAAGGCATGGTCATTGCCGGTTATGCCATCGGCGCGCAGAACGGCTACTTCTATGTACGTGCCGAGTATCCGATCGCGGTCAACCGCCTGAAGATCGCCATTGCGCAGGCCAAGGAACTGGGTCTTCTGGGTGAGAACATCCTCGGAACAGACTTCTCCTTCGACTGCCACCTTCGTCTCGGCGCCGGCGCTTTCGTGTGCGGCGAGGAGACAGCGCTGCTCAACTCGATCGAAGGCAAGCGCGGCATGCCCAGACCCAGGCCGCCATTCCCGGCTGTCAAGGGACTGTGGGGCAAACCCACCATTATCAACAACGTTGAGACGCTGGCATGCATTCCGTTCATCCTGAGGGAAGGCGCAGAGTCATTCGCAAGTGTCGGTACCGAGCGCTCCAAGGGAACCAAGGTGTTCGCACTGGGCGGCAAGGTCAACAATGTCGGCCTGGTCGAGGTCCCCATGGGAACCACGCTGCGTGAGCTGATCTACGACATCGGCGGCGGTATCCCGAACGGCAAGGAATTCAAGGCGATCCAGACCGGCGGTCCGTCCGGCGGATGCCTGACCAAGGATTTCCTTGACGAGCCGATCGACTTTGACAATCTGGTTGCCAAGGGCTCCATGATGGGCTCCGGCGGTGCCATCGTCATGGACGAAGACAACTGCATGGTTGACGTTGCCAAGTTCTACATGGAATTCATCTGCGATGAGTCCTGCGGTAAATGTACACCCTGCCGCGTCGGCACAAAGCGTATGCTGGAGATTCTGACCCGCATTACAGAGGGTAAGGGCACCATGAAGGATCTGGACGAGCTGGATGAGCTGAGCAAGACCGTCAAGGCCAATTCGCTCTGCGCTCTCGGCCAGACAGCTGCCAATCCCATCAACTCGACACTGAGCCATTTCAGGGATGAGTACATTGCCCACATCGTGGACAAGAAGTGCCCGGCTCATGTCTGCAAGAACCTGATGGAATATGTCATTGATCCCGAGATCTGTATCGGCTGCGGCAAGTGCGCCAAGGGCTGCCCGGCGAACTGCATCACAAAGACAGATTATGTCGCACCGGGTCACAAGCTGCCGTCGATGCATATTGACACTTCGAAGTGCGTGAAGTGCGGTACCTGTATCTCGAACTGCCGCTTCAACGCGATCAGCAAGAAGTAATGGGGAGGAGGATAAAATATGTCAACCGTTAATATTAAAATAGAGGGAATCCCCTATCAGGTAGAAGCCGGATTGACGATCCTGGAAGCCGCCAAGGCCTGCGGATACGAAATTCCTTCCCT
>JAGCAV010000422.1 GCA_017652545.1 Lachnospiraceae bacterium | reverse complement strand
GAGAATACCCATACATATGTCTTTCCGTCGCTTCCGCCCACATAGGAACCGGTGATCTGGACCTGGTCGCCGTTGTACAGCTCACAGCCTCTGATCTCATTGCTGTAATCGTAGGTCGGTTTTGTTCTCATGGCAAGATAGCCGGACTGCAGCTTGCACACTGTCATCCATCCGTTATTGTTGTAATAGCCGTAACCGCCGTTAACGCCTTCCAGCTCCTGCTCGTTCAGTTTCTTTTCTTCTGACATTTCCTATTCCTCCTCAACCGGAAATTACTTATTCTCTGTTTCACAGGTATATGACCCTGCCTACATCATTATACGTATAAACCCCGAAAGGTGCATACTGTTTTTTTGAATTAATTCTTAAATGATACTTAGCTTCACGGAAACGCTATGCATAGTACAGCACCTGTTCCGAATCAAACGGTCCTGGCTCCGCCACACAGTTCAGGCGCACAGCCATCATGGTCAGGTCGTCAAACTGAGGTGCCGTTCCCACAAACGCCGCAGTCCGCTCCGTCATCCGTTTCAGAAGATCTTCCGATCCGACGGCGGGATCTTCATTAAGCGCCTCCAGGATCCTGTCCGTGCCAAACATCTCATTTCCCGCTTTTGTCGCTTCAGGCAGTCCGTCTGTATACAGGAACAGCGTTCCGCCCTTCTCGAGCGTAAACTCGTATTCCCTGTACTCCATATCCTCGAGAGACCCGACGACAAAGCAGTGAGGATCCTTCATCAGTTCGAACTGTCCGTCTTTCTTCCTGATCATCGGATATTCATGGCCCGCGTTCACGGCTTTCACGTGTCCTGTCGAGATCGTCAGGACGCCGAGCCATACCGTCACAAACATGTCGTCTTCATTGTTCTCGCAGATCTTGTCATTCACATTTTTCAGCACCTCTCCGGGTTCTTCACCCGAAAGTGCCATGCTGTTGATCATGATCCTGGCCATCATCATGAACAGAGCCGCGGGAATGCCCTTTCCGGAGACATCGGCCATGACCAGGCCGAGATGGTCATCATCAAGCATGAAAAAATCATAGAAGTCTCCGCCGACTTCCTTGGCCGGATCCATCGAGGCATAGATGTCCAGTTCTTTCCTGTTCGGATAAGGAGGAAACACATTGGGGAGCATATGGGTCTGGATCCGTGTGGCAAGATCCAGTTCCGTGCTGATTCTTTCTTTCTCCTTGGTCACGCGGGTCAGGTTGTCCACATATTTCTGCATGCTGTGCTCCATATCCCTCAGGACAATGGACAGATGCTCCAGTTCGTCTTCCGTTTCTATGTGAAGATCGGAGAAATGTGTTTCGTCAAGCGTCCCGTCGCTCTTGTCTGTTATATACTCGGAAGCTGCAGCAGCGATACTGTCGATCGGTCCCACGATCTTCCATGCAGTATATTTCTTCATGGTCCATGCGATCACAAGGGTCACACATGTCATCAGGACCAGATAGATCACGATATACCTGAAAAGCGCGGCATCAGCTGTCTTATGCGTAGCTGCGCCTGCCTCTACCAGGATATTCCGGTATTCCTTGTAAAACATGACCACTGTCATCACAATGGAGGCAAAACTCAGCGTGATCGCCGTTGCGATGATCGAGCGAAAGATCCTGTTGCTTAAGGGCTTGCGGACACCTTTCTCGGCAGCATTTACGATTGCATTGTGTTCCCTGTTTTCTGACATGTTCCCTCCCATGAGACACGACCGGATATTCAGGATCTGTGTCATTTTCATGACCGTTTCGGATCTTCGGACATCCACGTCTCATGATACCATAAAACACATCAGAGGACCACCCCGTCCTTGAAGATCGAGATCTCTCTGTACCCCTTCTTTTCAGAACAGGTCTGCTCTCCTCCGGCCACACGCACGACATGTTCAAAGAGGCGTCTGCCCGCATCCGGAATGGACTCACCGTCAGTTGCGACGGTTCCTGCATTAAAGTCCATCCACCCCTGCTTTTTCTCAAACAATGGCGTGTTGGTCGCGATCTTCACGGTCGGTGCCGGTGCCCCGAAGGGCGTTCCCCGCCCGGTCGTAAACAGGATCATATGGCAGCCGGCAGCTGTCAGGGCTGTTGATGAGACCAGATCATTGCCCGGGCCGTACATCATATTCAGTCCCGGGACCCTGACCTGATCGGCATACCCCAGCACATCAACGATCGGCGCACGGCCGCCCTTCTGGACACAACCGCAGCTTTTGTCCTCCAGCGTTGTGATGCCGCCCTGCTTGTTTCCCGGACTCGGATTGTCATAGACCACTTCATTGTGGCTGATGAAATAACGTTTGAAGCCGTTCAGCATCCGGACCGCCCGTTCAAACACCTCCTGCGTTGCGCACCGGTTCATCAGCATTCCCTCGGCACCGAACATCTCCGGCACTTCCGTAAGGATGCTCGTTCCGCCCATTGCGCAGAGCAGATCGCTGAACGCGCCGGCAGCGGGGTTGGCGGTGATTCCGGAAAGTCCGTCAGATCCACCGCATTTGAGCCCGATCACCAGTTCAGATACAGGAACCGGCTGCCGCCCGAACTGCGCGGCATAGGCAGCGCATTCTTTCAGCAATGCGCGCCCTGTCTCAAACTCATCCTCCACCTCCTGACAGGTCAGGAACCTGACTCTCTCCGGATCATAATCCCCCAGCTCCTCCAGGAACTGTTCATGCGTCAGGTTCTCACAGCCAAGCCCGACGACCAGGACCGCACCTGCATTGGGATGATTGACAAGCGCACCAAGGAGCTTTCTTGTCTGGGCATGATCCTCTCCTGTCTGCGAGCATCCGAACGGATGGGTGAATGCGTAGAGCCCGTCTATGCTTCCGGTGACCAGATCCTGGTTTTCCCGGACCAGCTGCTGCACGACACCATTGACACAGCCCACCGTCGGAATGATCCAGATCTCGTTGCGGATCGCAGCCCGCCCGTCTTTTCTGACAAAGCCGTTAAATGTCGCCGGAAGCTCCGTGCATGTCTCCAGCAGCTTTGCGGGATCCCAGGCCGGTGCACGGTCCGGTTCGTACGTGTACGCGATCTCCCCCTCAAGATTCGTGCGGACATTCCGGGTATGCAGCCAGTGTCCGGCTTTTACGTTTTCCGTGGCATGCCCGATGGGAAACCCGTATTTGATCACGTCTTCCCCGTCGGAAATATCCGTCAGGGCGATCTTATGACCCTGCGGAACATCTTCAAGCGCCGTTATCTTCAGACCTTCTTCCGGTTCCACAACGGTTCCGGCGCTGATCGGACACAGTGCCACGGCAACATTATCCTTCTCATTGATTCTGATAACCTGTTTCATCCTCTTTATCCCCTGAAATGCCTGTTCCGCGATCTTCAGTCACACTGTTTTCAGGTCAAACCCGAAATAATTCACCGCGTTGTTATAGCAGATTCCCTTGACGATCTTTTCCAGCGCGATCCGGTCATCCGGATACTCGCCGTTCTCGACCCAGCCGCCGATCAGTTCGCACAGGACACGGCGGAAATACTCATGTCTGGTGTAGGACAGGAAGCTGCGCGAATCGGTCAGCATGCCTACAAACCCTGCCAGATATCCGAGATTGGCAAGGGAGATCATCTGGGCTGTCATACCGGTCTTATGATCATTGAACCACCATGCGCTGCCGTGCTGAATCTTCGCGACAGCCGTGCTGTCCTGGAAGCTGCCGATGGCTGATCCGATCGCCTCATTGTCATTGGGGTTCAGGGAGTAAATGATCGTCCTGGGCAGTTTATCCTCCTTCACCAGGGAGTTCAGGAATTCAACCATCTGGGCGCTCGGGGCGTAATTGTTGATGCAGTCATAGCCGGTATCCGGTCCGAGCTGTCTGAACATGAGCGCGTTGTTGTTCCGCTTGCAGCCGTAATGAAGCTGCATGACCCATCCGCGCTTATGGTAGCTCCTGCCCAGCACCTGCATGTAAGCGGTTTTGAACTGCAGTTCTTCTTCCCTTGTCACGGTCCCGCCTGCCAGCCGTTTGGCAAAGATCGCCTCGATCGTTTCCGGTGAAGCCGGCGCGTACATCACATACTCCAGCGCGTGATCGGATACGCTGCACCCTCTTGCCGCGAAATAATCCATCCTGACTTCCAGCGCCTGCATCAGCGCGGCAAAGCTGTCGATCTTTACGCCGCTGACGGCCTCGAGTTTTGCCAGATAATCCGGATATTCCGGCGTCTCCAGATTCATCGCCTTGTCCGGTCTCCAGGCCGGAAGCACCTGGACATCAAAGGAATCATCCGCTGCGATCTTTTCGTGGTATTCGAGGGTATCAACCGGATCATCCGTCGTGCAGATCAGTCTCACATTCGACTGCCGGATCAGTCCCCTGACGGTCATCTCCGGATCGTGCTGCAGTTTATCGTTGCAAAGGTTCCAGACTTCCTCAGCCGTTCTTCCGTTGAGGATCCCATCGTAACCGAAATAGCGTTTCAGCTCCAGATGGCTCCAGTGATGAAGCGGATTTCCGATTCCCATTTCAAGCGTCTCGGCCCATTTCTGAAATTTCTCCCGGTCAGGTGCGTCGCCGGTAATGTATTTCTCATCCACGCCCGCCGAACGCATCAGACGCCATTTGTAGTGATCGCCGCCGAGCCATACCTGGGTAATGGTCTCAAACCGCCTGTCCTCCCAGATCTCTTTCGGGTTGATGTGGCAGTGGTAATCCAGAATCGGCATATGCTCCGCGTAGTCATGGTAAAGCTGCTGCGCCGCCGGCGTGCTCAGCAGAAAGTTCTCATCCAGGTATTGTTTCATCATTCTCCCGCCTTTTCTCGTTGTGTATTTTACAGGCAGCTTGCGTATGCCGCCCTTGCTCCTTCGCTGCGGATCATCTTAAGGTCAGCGATGACCGCTTCTTCCAGGCCTTCGATCTGTGTCAGATCCTGTCCCCACATCTGTTCATTGGTGAGCACGGCATGAACCAGTTCTTCCTCGCTGTCGTTCCTGTGCGCATAGTAGAAATCCAGTGCCCAGTCATCATCGGAGGCTGTATAGGTATTCCCGGCCGGTCTCCTGCAGACAAGTCCCTTGTCCGTCCGTTCCTGGATATCACTGGAGAAGAATGCGATGTACGCAGCCAGTGACATGGTCAGGCATTCAGGCAGTTTTCCCTGCTCCCCGATATACGCCAGGAAAGACGGCATGTTTCTTGCCCGCCACTTGGAGGTGGAATTCAGGCTGATACTCATCAGCTCATGGTTGACGAACGGATTGTTGAAGCGGTCCTCGACTGCAGCCGCGAATTCATTCAGATCCTTTTTGTCAAGCGGCAGCGTCGGAATGATCTCCTCATTCAGCATCTTGTTCATAAAGCCTTTGATCACCTCATCGTGCATGCAGTCCCGCACGATATCAAAGCCCGCAAGATAGGCGCCGAGCACGAAGCCGGTATGGGCGCCGTTGAGAATGCGTACCTTGCGCTTTTTGTAAGGCGTTACATCGGGCACAACATGAACATTCAGCCCGGCTGCCTTAAACGGAAGCTTATCCTCCAGCCATTCGGGACCTTCTATGATCCAGACGCCGAAGCATTCACCCACATCCGTCAGATCATCCAGATATCCGTTGGCTTCATCCAGTGCTTCCTTTTCCTTCGGATCACGGATGCGTCCGGGGACAATGCGGTCTACCAGGGTCGAACAGAAGGTACACCGGCTGCACCAGTCCCTGAAGCCGTCATCCAGCCCCCACTGATCGATATACTGGCCGACGCATTTCTCCAGCTCCTTGCCGTTGTTGTCGATCAGTTCACAGGAGAGAATGACGAGCGGTTCCTTTCCTGCCTGATAGCGGTGATACAGCACCTGCGTAAGCTTTCCGGGGAAGGAGGATGGCGGGCAGTCCTCGAAGCTGCATGCCGGATCATAGACAATCCCGGCCTCGGTCGTATTGGAGACGACATACTCCAGATCGTCGGATTCGGCGAGTTCCATCATACTGTCATAATCTGCCTTCTCATAGGGATTGAGGCAGCGGCTCACGGAAGAGATTACACGCCTGTCGTCCACCTTCTGTCCCTTTTCGCTGCCGCGAAGATACAGGGTATACAGGCCCTCCTGGTCATTGATCATTTTTGTCAGGCCCATGGCGATGGGCTGTACCAGGACAGCTTTCCCGTTCCAGCCGACTCTCTCATTGGCCATGTCAAACCAGTAATCCACAAAAGCGCGAAGGAAATTGCCTTCACCGAACTGCATGATCTTTTCGGGTGCCTTCTCGAGAATGTAGCCCTGATAACCGCTCTTTTTCAGAACTTCATAGTTTAACTTTTCCATACATACCACCTTCCTGTATTTTAATGCTTATCTGCAGAAATCATGAATCCGGTCATAAGCCTCCTGCTGCTCCTCAGATGTTTTGCAGTAGGTATTGATGATCAGCTTGAGTCCCGGATGCCAGATTTTTTTCACGGTGTCCATGACAGTTTCCACATCACCGACCGCCCGGGCGTTCAGGATCTTGCCTGTTCCGGCAAAGGCTTCCCCGAAAGGAGCCGGGTCATTGGGAGACGGGTCTGTCTCAGATGAGAAGGCGCCGTCTGCGCCGCGAAGGTTTCGGATCGCAAGGACCGACGGGATCTTGGCTTTCCAGTTGCCGCAGCTGTGATAGAAGGTTCCGCCGAAGGGCTCGCACATATCCGCAAGCTGATCCGCTTCCAGTTCATCAAACATGCCGTTGCTGACCATGATGCTGGTATCAGCGGAGGCTCCCATACCCGTCATGACTCTTGAGGAGGCAAACCCATGCCCCGGAAGAGCCAGTGCATCGCCGATCAGATCCTTCTGGATCTTCAGGTAATCCCTCATCAGACCGCCTGCGCGGTAAGCCAGGTCGCTGTAAGCATCCGGATCATCGAGCATGTCCTCAAACAGTGCCGTGGTCGGCATCATCTCGCTGATGATGTTCAGCGGAGACTGGACATCACTGAAAGATATGGGCATCTTTCCCTTTGTCTTTTCAAGGAAATATTCAATATAGGCCAGCTGATCCCTGCCGATCTGTGTGTCTTTGATCGCCACCGGATCACAGGCGAGCGCTTCCTCCACGCCTGAGAAGACATCGGAAACCGCAGGCGCCTGTCCGTCAAGCCAGATATATTTCGCGCCAAACGCGGCAGCGCCGATCCCGATCCCGTACCAGGGCTCCAGATAATTGGCCATATCGGCCGTGTAATTCATGCTCTGCTGCAGCGCGCCAAGCTGAAGCCGCAGCGAAAGCTCCCGGTCCTGGCATTCCCAGCCGTACACTTCCGCGACTCTGAATCTTCGGTAGACCAGAACGCCGCTGTCGGCTTCCAGAAAAGCCTTTACCTTTTTGTCCTGCTCATCTGCATACTCGGCATATCTTTCGATGTCGAACTGCTCAGGTGCGATCTCACGTACCTCCGTACTCTGTGAATCTCTGAGTGTGTTGTCAAACATGTGTTTCTCCTATCTGTAGAAAATCAAACGCCGAAGGCGATTATAGCACAAAAGGGAACCAAAACAATCATAATCTTGTTTCAGTCCCCTGTTTTTTCAACCTTTATTCATATATCTCATATCAGCCGACTCTCAAGGGCATAATGATGTTCGGCAGCGTCATGGTGAAGGCCGGCCAGTAGGTAACAATGGCCAGAACCACCAGCATAACACCGAAGAACGGGATCAGTGTCTTGCCCAGTCTTTCGATCGGAACCTTGGAGATGGCAGATCCGATAAACAGCGTCGAACCGACAGGCGGCGTGACCAGACCTATGCCCAGGTTCAGGATCATAATACAGCCGAACTGCACCGGATCCACACCGATCTGCTGCGCGATGGGAAGCAGGATGGGCGTGAGCAGCAGGATGTTGCAGCTCATATCCATCATGGTTCCGAAGATCAGCATGATGATATTCATCAGCAGCAGGATCAGGAACTTGTTGGTCGTCACACTGAGGATAGCGGTCGCAATAATCTGCGGAACCTTCAGGTAGGTCAGGCACCATGAGAACGCGCTGGAAGTCGCGATCAGGATCAGTACGATCGCCAGCGTGTTCAGAGCCCTCTCAAGAACCTGCCAGAAGCCTTTGAATGTCAGCTTGCGATAGATAAATGCGCCGCAGATGATTGCCCAGACAACGGCGATAGCAGCGGACTCTGTGGCTGTGAAGACACCGGCCACAACACCGACCACGACGATCAGGACAGTGAGCAGACCCCAGAAAGCGCTGACGAAGGTTTTCAGGAAATGCATGAGATTGAACCTGTCACCCTTCGGATACTGCTTTTTAACTGAGATGATATAGCTGTAGATCATCAGGGCAAGACCGAGAAGGATACCGGGGGCATAGCCGGCGATAAACAGACGGCCGATGGACACGCTGCCGGCAACGGTTGCATAGATGACCATGTTGTGGCTGGGCGGGATCAGAATACCCTGCACCGAAGAAGTCATGGTGACATTGGCTGCAAAGTCATCATCATATCCCTGATCCACCATCATGGGGATCAGAATCGTTCCAAGCGAAGCACAGTCCGCTGCGGAGGATCCGGAGATGCCGCCAAAGAACATGGAAGCCACGATATTGACCATGGCCAGGCCGCCGCGCATCCATCCGACAATGGCATCCGACAGGCCGATCAGCTTGTCGGATATACCGCCTTCTCCCATCAGCTCACCGGCCAGGATAAAGAATGGAACGGCCATCAGCGAAAAGCTGAACACACCCTTGACCATCAGCTGGACGACCTGCTGCAGATTCAGCTTCATGTAGATCATGCCGATGACTGCCGCAATACCGATCGCATACGCAATGGGGAAGCTGAGGATGATGAAAGCAAAGAACAGGATAATCAAAATCGCTATCGCTACGGTTGAATTCATGTCGTCACCTCCCCCGGCGTCTCCTGACCTTCATCAGGATTGATTTTATAATCATAGTAGCCGTCTACAGGCTTCTTCATGAGTTTCAGGATAAACAGAATGAAGCGCTCACTCTGCATCAGCAGCATACATACACCTGCCACCGGCACGGCTGCGTACAGCCATGACTTTGCGATGGGAATGCCTGACAGAACGCTTTTGCTCATCAGTACGGTAAACTGGTAACCGTACACGATCATGAACAGGCTGAACAGGAAGATCATGATCTGGCTGAGCGCGTGCAGCACTTCCATGGCTTTCTTACGTATCTTTTCCGGGAACGCATACTGGATCAGGACCACACGCAGATGTCTGTCGGTGCGGATGGCAAGGCTGGCACTGATCAGCGCCATGTAGACCATGCAGAGCAGGATGGCCTGCTCACCCCAGCGCGGCGTCTTGCTCATGACAAAACGCATGAACACAACATAGGATGTGATCACGATGGAGGCTATGAAGACCAGCTTGCAGAAGGTCATGAAGACCCAGTACACGCCATCATAGAATTTTCTCAAGGTTATTCCCCCGTTTCTGTCTTCTTAAATAAATATGCTGCAACAGAGTGTTTTTTAACAGCATCTTAACAAGCGTTATCACAAAATTTGAGTAGGGGAACAGGTCCCCTACTCACTGGTTTTTCTTTTTCGTCTTCCAGGAAGGAATAACTGTTATTTCTGGATGTCAACGATTGCCTGAAGCAGATCCTCGATGCCATCAGAGTAGCCAGCCCATACATCCTTGCAGGCTTCCTGAGCCTTCGCAATATCCTCAGCGGGAACGTCGATGATGGTAACGCCTTTCTCTTCAAGAGCCTTTCTCAGCTCGGCTTCCTCGTTTTCGATCTGCTCTTTGTTCCAGGCAGAAGCCTTCTTGCCGGCTTCGTACAGGATCGCCTGATCTTCTTCGCTCAGCTCGTTGAAGCGTGCCTCAGCCATCAGGATGACGCCCGGGCTGAAGGTGTGGCCGTCAAGCAGATAGTACGGAGCGACTTCGTAGAACTTGTTGCTGTCATATCCCGGATAGCCGTTCTCGCCGCCGTCCACGACACCGGTCTGGATGGAGCTGTAAAGCTCGCTGTAGGAGATCGGGGTGGGCTCTGCGCCAAGGGCTGCCATGGTATCCATCATCAGGGTCGTCTCGGGAACACGGATCTTCTTGCCCTTCAGATCGTCCAGGCAGGTGATCTCCATGGAGGTGAAGGTATGACGGGCACCCTCATCGGTGTAGGTAATACCGACGAAACCGGCACCTACTTCAGCGCCTTCATTCAGGAAAGCCTGACCGAGATCTTCAGCTTCCAGAACCTTCCACATGCCTTCACGGCCGGTGAAGATATAGGGAAGACCGAACAGGTTCATCTTTTTGATACCGTAGTCGCCAAGGGAGTTTGTGTTGCCTCTGTAGAAGTCAACAGTGCCGCCGCCCATCTGCAGAGCGTTCAGGCAGGTGAT
>JAGCAV010000421.1 GCA_017652545.1 Lachnospiraceae bacterium | reverse complement strand
GATCATCTGGAGCATTGCCTGGTGGATGCCGTACAGGACGGTGACATGGCTTCCGTGGAGGAACTGTCGAAAGCCATTGACCAGTTTATCAAGTAAAAGCGTTTCCCGACGGGAAACATCACAGATCAAAAAGGGACAGGCCCTTCGTCCATCCTTGCCGGATGAACAAAAGGTCTGTCCCGTTCTTTTTTGAGAAACCCTGCCCGGGGATCAAAGATCGTAATACTTTGCGAACTCGGCCGGATGAGGCATCTTGCTGATGGCTTCCGCCTCTGCGCGGTGACGGGCGATGTGCTGACGAAGGAGTCTTTCCGGGAAAACGCCGCCCTTCGTCAGATACTCATGATCCTTCTCCAGCGCGTCAAGCGCTTCAGTGAGGGTCGCCGGAAGACCTTCGATCTTTGCCTTCTGCTCGTCTGACAGATCGAACAGATTGAAGTCGAACGGGCCCCATCCTCTTGTTGACGGATCGATCTGCTTTTCAATTCCGTCCAGGCCGGCCATCAGGATGGCGGCGTAGGCGTAGTAGGGATTGCAGGTGGCATCCGGATTGCGGAGCTCAAAACGCTTTTTGTCCGGGGACTTCGCGTAGGCGGGAATACGGATGACAGCGCTGCGGTTTGCCATGGCATATCCGATCGTCACGGGTGCCTCAAAGCCCGGAACCAGCCTCTTGTAGGAGTTGGTGGAGGGATTTGTGATGGCGCACAGCGACGGCGCGTGGTGCAGAAGACCGCCGATAAAGTACATGGCAGTCTTGCTCAGCTGGGCATAGCCTTCCGGATCGTAGAAGACGGGCTTTCCGTCCTTGAACAGCAGCATATGCACATGCATGCCGCTTCCGGCTTCGCCTGCCAGGGGCTTGGGCATGAAGGTGGCCGTGCATCCGCAGGCAACCGCTTCATTCTTGATCACGTATTTTGCGGCCATGGTATCATCGGCAAGCTTAAGCATATCGCCAAGCTCCACCTCGACCTCCATCTGTCCGCAGCCGCCGACTTCGTGGTGATGATATTTGACATCGACGCCCCAGTCAGCCAGGCTCAGGCAGATCATGCTGCGCAGGTCATTGTGAATATCCATGGGCAGCGTTGTGTGATAGCCGTTCGCATGTTCGATCTGATAGCCGTTGTTGTTGAAGTCGCTGTTGGATGCCCAGTGCGCCTGCCTTGTATGAATGTTGAAGCCGCAGCTCTGGGAGCTCACTTCATAGCTCACATCATCAAACAGATAGAACTCATACTCGGGTCCGATGACCATCTTGTCAGCGACGCCCTGTTCCTGCATGTACTCAAGGGCACGGATGGCTACGTTTCTGGGATACTGGTCAAAAGGACGGTTCTCCGGCAGGTCGATGACCTGAACGTCACCGATCATGGAAAGGGTCGGGATCTCGGCATATGTGTCGATCACAGCAGAGTCAAGAACCGGTACGAAGACCATGTCGCTGTTCTCGACGGGTGCGTAACCGTAGTTGGAGCCGTCAAATCCGATGCCGCTGATCATGGTATCTTCCGTCAGCCGTTCTGCCGGAATGCTCAGATGCCTCCAGCGTCCGTCAATGTCAGTCAGTTTGAAGTCTACGATTTTGATGTCGTTTTCACGGATGAAAGCCTGGATGTCCTGTAATGTTTTTGCCATATAAGCCTCTCTTTTTTAAAATCTATCATTGGATAACAACACACCACCCGACAGTATAATCCAATTTTCCTTCAGTTGCAATTTCTATTTGCCTGGTTTAATATTTGTTAATACCAGGGTACCGGGATCATGACCCGATCATGCCTGCATGAATCGAGGCATGACAATGGGAACCGATTGAAGAGTTTTTTGCGTTTTTGGAGGTATGAAATGAGGAAGATCACAGTTGTTGTTCCGGTTTTGACGCAGGCACAGAGAGAGCGGCTGCGTGAAAAGGCTGCCGGATATGGGTTTGAGGCGGCTTTCTTTGAGGACAACCGCTCGGCGTACAAGGATGCGGCGGATGCAGAGATCATCTACGGACAGGGAAGAGATCTGGCCAAAGCAGGGCGAGCGCTGAAATGGATGTGTACGACCTCCGCCGGAGTGGATATGTACTGCCGTGACGGCGTGTTCAGATCGGAAGATGTGATGCTGACCAATTCAAAGGGATCTTACGGGGTGACGATCTCCGAGCATATCATCATGGTCACCCTGATGCTGCTCCGCAAACAGCTGACCTACGCGGCGCTGATCAGGGAGAGAAAATGGGAGCAGAAACTCCCCATCACATCCATACTGGGAAGCCGCGTCACGATCGTGGGGACCGGAAACATCGGTTCGGAAGCGGCAAAGCGTTTCAGGGCATTTTCTCCGGCGTGCATCATCGGTGTCAACCGGAGCGGAAAGATAGCCGATGAACATGCCAGCCTCTTTGACAGGATCACTGTTTCGGAAAACCTGAAAGAGATCCTTCCCGAGACGGATATCCTGGTGCTGTGCGTACCCGGAACGGCCTCCACAACGCAGATGATCGACACGGAAGCGCTGTCCGTGATCAATCCGGACGCAGTGCTCATCAACGTGGGCCGGGGCAACAGCGTTGATCAGCAGGCACTGATGGAAGCGCTGCGTGGCGGAAGGCTGAAAGCGGCTGCCCTGGATGTTTTTGAGAAGGAACCGATCCCCCAGGACGATCCGATCTGGGATTGCCCGAATTTGCTGATCACCACACATACTTCCGGGAACATGTCCCTTCCATGGACGGTTGAGGAGAACCTGAACCTGTTCCTTGAGGACCTGGACAACTACGCGAACGGAAGGAAACTGGCGCGGCTGATCGACAGGAAGGTCGGGTATTAATCAGTTTGGAGAGTGGAGTCTGGAGAGAGAATAATGGAGTGTGCAGCCATGAAAGAACATATTGATCTTAACGGAAAGAACATACTGGTTACGGGTTCACCCGGTTTTATCGGGGCCAACCTGGTCATGCGGCTGCGGAAAACGCTCTCAGGCGGGTCGATCGTCAGTCTTGACAATATGAACGATTACTATGATCCGAAGCTGAAGGAGTACCGGCTGGGCCTGATCGAGGCGATGGAATCACCGGTTGCGCATACCTTTGTAAGGGGATCGATCGCAGATAAGGCGCTGGTGGACGAACTTTTTGAAACGCACCGCTTTGACGTGGTCGTCAATCTGGCCGCCCAGGCAGGGGTCCGCTACAGCATTGATCATCCGGATGTCTACATTGAATCGAACCTGATCGGATTCTACAACATTCTGGAAGCATGCCGGCATCATCCGGTGTCGCATCTGGTCTACGCGTCCAGCTCATCGGTATACGGCGGGAACAAAAAAGTGCCGTTCAGTACGGAGGATAAGGTGGACAATCCGGTTTCCCTGTACGCTGCGACCAAAAAGTCCAACGAGCTGCTTGCCCATGCCTATTCCAAGCTGTACAACATTCCCTCGACCGGCCTGCGCTTTTTCACGGTCTACGGACCTGCCGGGCGTCCGGATATGTTCTACTTCTCGGCGACCCGTACCCTGAGTGAAGGCGGGACCATCAGGATCTTCAATTACGGCGATATGAAGCGCGACTTCACATACATCGACGTCATTGTGGAGGGGATCGTCCGCGTCATGTCAGGGGCACCTGCCAGGCAGGAAGGTCCCGACGGCCTGCCCATACCCCCGTATGCCGTCTACAACATCG
>JAGCAV010000420.1 GCA_017652545.1 Lachnospiraceae bacterium | reverse complement strand
CTCCGGCGTCAGGCAGGGATGTGACACGGAAACCGTTATAATCAATCTCCGCGCCAAATATACCGGTGTCGGCATCCGACGCCTCCATATGCCCGACAACCTCGCTGATCACATCGGCCCTCAGCTCATCGTCGGAATCCAGGAAAAACAGACACTTGCCTTCAGCCAGATCCAGTGTCCGGTTTCTGGCATCCGACAAAGCGCTCTCCGCCCTTTCCTCTGCAGCCGGTGTAATGTTCGGATATCCGTCAAGAAGGGTTGAAACCTCATCCTTATATACGGAAGAGCAGTGATGAAATACAATCACCCACTGAATCTTTTCAAAGCCAAAGCTCTGGCTCTTCAAAGAAGCAAAGGCCTTTTGAAAAACCGGGATCGGGGTATCCCGAACCGGCGTCACTACAGTGACAGGATGCGTAAAAGCCATGCCTTCAGTTTCACCTCCACCTGATCATAGCGTCTGTTATCTTTTTCCTGACCCGGATGGCGAAGCTCTATGACAAGCGCTCCGTCCGTCAGCTCCATACTGTTTCCGGTTCTGGGACGCTCCTTAGGGAATTCCAAAACAGGTCCCTCTTCCTTCAGCAGGCCGTCAAACAGATTGGATGTGATGCCTTCGCCAATTCCCATCCACTTCCCGTCCTGCAGGATGCTGCTGTCCGAGAGCCACGGACCGCTTCTTAAAAGAAACAGCCTTTCCTGAAAGGCCTCCGCAGTCAGATCCCGGCTGATCCCGACAGGGGTGCCGATGATCAGATTCCCGACTACCCTCATATCATCCTTCCAGTCCGGATATCTGCCGGACTCCAGAGTCAGAAGCCAGAGCTCTTCCCCTCCGATGGTATCCAGTAAGGCTCTCCCGTAGCAGTACTGAACCCAGGTGTACAGCAGGATGCCGCGATCTGCCAGAGCCTGATTCAGGCGCCCGGTTTCCTCCCGGGTAAGGCAGACCCTGCGCACCCTTCTGTCCGGCAGATCCTGCCGCAGAGACTCCCCCGATTTCCACAGGGGCTGTGCCTGCCTGTAGTAGTCCGTGACGAGTGCGGGAGGGGTCCGATACTCCCGCAGCACCCTCTCCCTGTGAGAGAACAAAGCATCCTCCGTATACTGCCTGTAATGGGGATCTGTCAGCTCCTGCGCCATGATCTGAACGGAGATCCCATCCGCGATGGTATGGTCAACGCAGAGCAATATGACGCTCTTATCCTCGGAAACAGGCAGGCACGCTGCCTGAAAGAGGCTGTCCCCCTCGTCCATGCTCTTCAGGAAGCCGTCAGCAAACCGTTCCCTTACCTCCCCGGACAGCCTCCGGATATCCTTATAGTAAATGACAGGCTGACACGTTTGATAAAAGACCTGCCAGAACCTGCCCTTCTGATCCTGCACAAAAGAAGACCGCAGAGCCGGATGATTCCTGACAAGGTGTTCCACCCGGTCACAAAACGCCTCCTCTGAGAGGATCCCGGAAACCAGGAGCCTTGCCCTTGTCACGTTGCGGCGGTCGGAAATCCCCAGCCGCTTCATCCTGAGATAGATGTCGGTTGCATTGCTGACAGGAAGCACCCGGATAATGTTCGGATCCTCCTTCAGGGGCATCAGTTCATCCGGAAGCAAGGATGGGGACAGGGTGCTTCGCAGAGACATCGGATTCTGTGATGCCTGACCGTTTACAGTCTGATTCGGCTGGCTGTTTTCGTCAAAGGCAGGCTTTCCCGCGGACCTGTCCGCAGGCTTACCCTGTGCAAGCCATGCCGCAAGCTTCGCCGGCGTCGGAGCTTTCAGCAGATCGGCCATAGACAGATGGTATCCGTCTTCCTCCAGAAGACTGATCAGCATCATGGCTTTGATGGAATCTCCCCCGAGCGCAAAAAAGCCGGAATCTCTTCCCGGAAGAGAGGAACGCCGGAGAACCCTTGCAAAGGCATCGCACAGAAGCTTCTCCAGATCATTCCGCGGCGGAGCGGCTGGTTTGGCTGTGACTGAAATCTCCGGCAGAGCCCGCCGGTCAAGCTTGCCGCTGTCATTGAGCGGAAACTGTTCCAGCGCCGTCAGCTGTGCGGGAACCATATAAGCGGGCAGCCTCTCCGCCAGAAATGCCCGTAGTCTGTCTTCCTCTACCCCTTTGCCTTTGTACCAGCCGCGCAGAACGGCATCCGGCCCCTGCCCGCGGATATCTGCCGCCGCCCGGGATATTCCGGGGAACCGTTCCATCATCCGCTCCACTTCACCAAGCTCCAGGCGCTGTCCATGGAGCTTGCGCATGCCGTCGGCACGTCCCGCCAGGGCAATGCTTCCATCCCTCCTGATCCTTGCCAGATCCCCGGTATGGTAGATCCTTCCGTATTCCTCGGTAACGGTAAACTTCTGAGCCGTCAGCTCCGGGTGGTTCAGATAATATCCGTATCTGCCCGGCGTTCCGCCGATGCAAAGCTCCCCCTTGATCTGTGTGAAAGCTTCCTCCGTTTCCTGCAGCTTTCCTGCTTCCTGCAGCTTTCCCGCTTCCTGCAGCTTTCCCGCTTCCTGCAGTCTTCCTGCTTCATCCAGCACCAGCAGCACAGCATTGTGGGTGGGCTGCCCCAGTTCAATCGCTTCACCGGGCCGGAGCCTTGTGAAGGCATAATTGCGCACCTCCGATGCGCCAAAGGCGTCAAACAGAACAGCCTGTGTGCAGGACGCGATCCTGGAAGCCGCATCCTCAGACAGAGCCTCTCCTGTCAGGATCACTCTCTTCAGACCCGCAAAGCCGGCAGCAAAGCTCTCGTCCTCCAGATATCCCAGCAGCATGGACGGCGTTCCCAGAAGAGCATCCGCGTGATGCCGGAGCATGCATGCTCCCAGCAATGCCGGCGACAGCCTCTCCTTCTCTGAAGCAAGCACAAGGGTCATCCCGTTAAACAGCGCATAAAAAATATCACAGGCAACGGCGCCATACGCGAAATTGCCCATGGAAAAGACTACATCACAAAGCCGGGCCGTCTCACAGGAGCAGATATTGTCCGGCACCGGCATGGCTTCGTTCAGAAATACACTGTGATGGGTCACCGTTCCCTTCGGCTCACCCGTGCTGCCGGAGGTATAATATACCGCAATCGCATCGGAGCCCTCCACCCTCGGCAGATCCTCCGGGCTAAGCTGCGGATCCTCTTCCTCCCCGCCTGAGCCTCTGCGCCGCAGGATTGCTCTGCCTTCCTGACAGAGCGATTCATAAAGCGTGTCATCCAGCACGCAGGCGGCCTGACAATCCTTTTGGATATACGCAAGCCGCTCAGACGGCCACGTCCGGTCGACAGCCACGTAGGCCGCTCCCGCATACAGGATCCCAAGCAGAGCCTTGATCATATGGACACTGCGCTTCATGGCAAGAATTACAAATGATCCTTTTCCTGTCCCCCCGGCCTTCAGAGCTGTCGAGAGGATCATGGCGTCACGAATCAGCTGCCGGTAAGATACCTCTGCTTCCTGGCATACAACGGCAGTCTTCCCACTCTCCCTGTACCGCATGATCCCGTCAAGAAGAGTCTCAAACCTGTTATCTTCTTTCAGATTCATTTTACTGTCCTTCTCCCCGACCATATTCAGGAACGCCGCCGGCCCTCCTGCCGCTTAAAGCGCTTTGACCCACAGTCTCATATAATCCTGCTTTTCTCTTTCAATCTGGCTGATCAGCCGCAGGGATACGGAAGGGTAGTCATACAGAAACGCCTGAAAAGCCT
>JAGCAV010000419.1 GCA_017652545.1 Lachnospiraceae bacterium | reverse complement strand
GCGTCACTTTCGTTCTCCGTCAGCGCAGAACCAATTGCCACCATGAAACCCACCATGCCATCTGCATTTCCATCCTCTCAATTTAGGATCATCTGTAAAATCAGTTGATCCTTTGCAATCCTTGCACCGGACAACCGGTACGGCATCAATAGTTGGAGAGATATCTTTGTCAAGGAAATAATCAATCGTGTCACCGATATCACAGGCGCGGCACGGAGCTTCACCTATTTCATAGCAAAATCGCATTTTGCCGTTCTTCATGCCCTTCCGTCTGTCACAATCTTCGCACCTGAACTCTCGCAAATATTTAATTGTGGCATCAGCATCAATCAATCTCATTCACTTCACCGACCTTCTTTGTGAATTAAATCTTCATTTATCGTGGCAAGCACCGTAATATTCGCAATCACGGCAACACTTCTTTTCCGCTTCCTGCTCTTTCAGCATGGCAATGGCATCGTTGATTGGTTCCCACATTGTTGATGGTATAAACCGTTTTAGCATTATTAACCCATCGACAACATTCTCCCTGTCAGGCATCGTTATCCCTCCAATCTCCTAAAATCGCGCGGGGCGGGAGTTGAACCCGCCGGCAGCGTGCACGCCCATCGGCTGGCGGCAAGAGCGGAACACCTCCTTCTTTTCCAGCCTCCGGCACTGCCCCGTCGGGCCGCGCAGGGGTTAGCACCTTATTTGTCCACCAGGTCAACACGCTGGTTTCCGGGAAGTCTTATCTTTTGCTGCGGATCGTACAGCGATTCACATTCATATGCCTTATAGCGTTTCACATAGTCACCAGTTGCATCAACAACATGCACAGGATCACCGCCCTTTTTCCGCCAGATCTCGCCGGAGTCTGGAAGCGTAAAGAAGTCTGCCATTCCTAAATTACAAACCAGTTTTGTCATTGCCATTTTGCTCTCTCCTTTTCAACATTACATCTTATTCAGTTCTGCCGCTTTCCGGCTTGCTTCGTCCACAACTGCCATCGCAAGATCCATCGCCAGCTGATCCGCATACTTCGTGAGGAACGGCCGCAGTTGCTCTTCGTTCGAAGTCATAAACCAGTCCGCATTCCCGTCGATATCTCCCGCCCGAAAAGGCGGCTGTTCATAATATTCAGCCATCCGGTACAGATCAAAAAACATTTCTCTGCGTTTCGGATCGATCACCAGGGCACCTCCTCATCTCCCGTTACTTCAATATATGTTTGCCTGTCCGTCTCCCAACTGAAATCGTCCTTCCGTTCCGTGATCCGTTTGCTTGCCGAGTCGAACCATAGATCTATACCGTCGCTGACATCTCCTGTCAGCCTGTTCTTCTTTACGGCCAGCAGCCGGTCCGGTTTTCCGAATCTGTCAGGTGCTTCGTCATATTGGAGCACCACATCCACCGCGTTGGTGATGTTTCCGCTTCCCATAACGTCATCCGCGTCAAAGTCGGTCACATCACCCTTCCGCTTCCGCGGATGCGCCACCAGGAAGATGATCACGTTGTACGCCCTCGCGATCCTGGCCAGTCCGCGGACAAAGTTACTCTGTGCCCGGTTAAGATCCACGTTTTTATCGTCTTCCAGAGCCGTCATCAGATTGTCCAGCAGCACAACACGGATGCCGTATTCCTTCACAGCCTTCTCCACGGTGCCCATCAGCGTGCTTGTCTCTTCTCCGGATACGCCGCGTTCATCGTGCAGCCACATCGTGTGGTAATACCAGTCATGCAGCCGGTTCCGCTTCCAGTCCTTAACCGTCCAGTCCACTTTGCCGTTATCGCTCTTCACCTGCACAAGGTTTTCAGGCCCGGCGAGCTGCCTGTCCATCCATTCGCGGAAACTTGGGTGCGTCATCTCCCCCGAATATGCGAAACACGTGTATCCGTTGCGAAGCGCCCCGCAAAGAAACTGTGAAGCGAGCGTGCTCTTCCCTTTTCCGCGCTTCCCGGTGATCAGGATCACCTGACCGAAGTAAAATCCGCCGATCAGCTTATCCAGCTGTGTGAACCCGCTGGAATAGTGTTCCATGTGAGCCAGGTCAATCGGTGTCACGTCGGCCATGCGGATGATGTGCTCATCCATTTCATGCTCTGCATTTTCGATGCACTGCCGGATCCCGTCCACACCGTACTTCATCAGGATCTCGTTGGCGTCCTTGCAGTCGCGGTAATCCTCCGGCCGGACATGCCATACAGAACCATGAAACCTTGCTTTCATATCCTGAAGCAGTGTCATGCTCCCGCGCTCAAAGTCCCCGAACATGATCAGCTTGTCAAATCCCTGTAGCCAGTCCCAGCAATGCGGAACCCATGTAAACCCATTCTTTCCCATCGGAACAGATACGGCATTTTCATATCCGGCCTCCGCGACGCTCATGCTATCTATCTGTCCTTCTGTCATGATCAGCGTCTTGTTATCCGGGTTGCACTGCATCATCCCGAACAGGATCGGCCTGCAGTCCGTTTCACACCATTCCTTGCTTCCGCCGTCCTCTTTCCGGAACTTTGTGTTCCTGTATTTCAGGAACTGCAGTTTCCCGTCCTGATCAAAGAACGGGAATACCAGCACAGCGTCATTGTCCTTCCTGGCTGTTATGTGGTACTTTCTCACTGTTTCCGGGCTGATCCCCCGCGTCTGGAAATATTCCTCCGCATCGTCAGACGGTTCTATGCTTTCCGCTTTCTTCGTGAAAGTCTTAAACCGCTGCCACCGGATGCCATAATAAGCGTCTGAATCACGCCCCAGTGAGAAGTTGAAGTCCCTGGCCAGGGTGACCATGTTCCCGCGGACGCTGCAGCTGGATCGTTTGCAGTTGAACTGTCCGGTGGTCAGGCTGATTGCGAATGTTTCCTTGTCCTTGTTATCGCCCTGGCAGTACGGGCACCATTTGAATACGAGCTCATCGCCTCGGTGCTTGTATTTGATGCCGCGCTCCGCCGCGAATCGTTCTGCGTCCTCTGGCCTGAACTCATAGATCTCAGCCATCACTATCCTCCTCATCATGCCGATCCGCCCAGGCGTACCATTCCGGCGTTCCCCTCATCGGTTCGGGGTCGGTTTCGTCCGCGCGAGCGGAATCATTCTTTTCTTCTTCCACCGTAGGTGGTTCTTGTTTCTTATTATTGAGTGTCTCACTTTTCGCCCGTTTTGGTTTTGTCTGATGTATCGCCTGCGATCCGTCACTCTGGTATAAGTCATACGCCACAATGGTTATAAGTGATCCGCTTTTGTGCCGTTTGATGTCTATCATGTGATCCGCCTGCAGATCGCGTGTGAACCGGTCTACCTTGCCAAGCCCCCATCCCCAAAGGGTTGCGAGTGATCTGCGGCTGATGAACAGCTGGCCTTTTCCACAGTGTATCTTTTTCCCTTCGACCATGGCGTCCTTGCCGTTTTCTTCGTAAATGGCCATGGCAATCAGGTCATCCCATGCCCCTGCGCGGTCTCTCGGGTTGCTTTGCGTGAATTTATACAGCCAGTGTTCGTGGATCTTCCGATACCGTTTGACATACCCGACGTTAGGCGAAACGATCTTTGTCTTCAATCATACTCACCCGCCCTCAGCCTGTCTTCCAGATCCCGGCGGAGGATACTGCGGATCACCTTTCCGGTCATGCGTTCCGTGCAGAAAATAGGCCGGACGCCGTACCGGGCCGCGAACGCGATCACGGAGGACGCCAGTGCTTCCGGGTTCATCAGGGAGCGGTACCGATGATCATAGATCGCTTCCCAGCTTGCACCCTCCACGAGCAGCCACATCGCTGCGCCGGATCCAGATGCCCGCTCAAACTCACGCACAAACCTCTCCCGGCCGCGCCCGAAGCATTCCGCCAGTTCGTCCAGGTCCATTTTCCGCTCGATCACGCACTTCGGGGATATCCTGCCGGCGGCGTCATAAATGGTCGTACCGTCCGGCAGGATTGCGTTGTAACTGTAATCCCCGTAATCCAGCGTGCAGCGCACGGCGGGCAGGCCGATGGCGGCGTACCGCCACCGGGCCCTTTCCGTGTCCTGTTCCCGCGTATCCACCAGCACCGTCATGGAATCCAGAACGGTCCTGATATCCTTCGGCCTCATGATCAGAACGGCAGGTCGTCGTCGTTGACCACCGTGAACCCGCTCTGACTGTCCGCCGGCGCCGGTGTTCCGCCCTGGCTGCCGCTGAGCAGCTGATCCTTCGGCACCTTGAACTTGCCTGCGCGGATCTTTTCCACGCTGGTCACCTGGGCCAGGTTCGGAGACCGCCCGACGTTTCCGTCCCGCGTTTTGTACTCGCGCATGTTGAACAGACCGCCGATGCTCAGCCCCTTGAACTTCTTCTCGTCCCAGTCGAAGTGGTACCCGTCGTTGGATGCCTCCAGGGCTTCCGTGAATGTCTTGAACTTGCGCTTCGTCCAGCCGTCCTTCTCGCTGCCGTCATCCTGCGGCACGTTCAGGAAATAGGTACAGTGCCAGATCTTGTCCTTGCCGTCCTGCGGCTGCTGGGCGCGGTAATCCGCCGCGAAAAAGTCCTTGTACTGGCCCTCCGCGATGTCCATGCTGACCTGGACATACTGCCCGACGCTGTTCTCCTTAACCTCCGCGCCCATGATCTTCATCACATAGCCGCCGGTGGGCAGCTGCGGGCGGTCCTGGTATCCCTGAGTGCTTTCATAGTCTCCGAATTTTTTGATAGCCATTGTTATATCCTCCTCTTATTCAAATCGGGCCATTCTGGCCAGTGCATACGCCTGTCTTGTTTTGGTTTCGTCCATTTCCCGCCAGTAGTTGCTGTCCGCTCCGAACAGGCTCCATCCGCCGCCTTTTGCGGCTCCAAGTACTGCTCCGAAGTAGTCGCCGTCAACTGTTTCAAAGTTATAGTACGGAATGCGGTAATCCGTATCGATCCCGTTGCAGATGTCGTCGATGTCTTCCGGAATATTACCGACGATATAGATCGGACGGTGTTCGGAAAAGGCTCTGATTTTGATCGCGTCTTCCGCCTTCATGTTGCCCTTGACTTCCACATACAGCGGATCAGGGCACCGGCCCGATCCGCCGCGCAGCACGAAGTCCGGAAGATATCGGACATGCGTCCCATCCTGGAGAGGAACATTGTATCCTTCCGTCTCATACGTCCAGTCAATGCCCAGCTCACTGAACAGTTTTGCCCAGCGGGCTTCCAGGCGGCTGCGGAACATGATCCCCCTGTAATAAGTCTCGATTGCCTGAATGCCATTCATCATTTACAAATCACCTCACTTTCAGTTAACCGTAATACTCTCTGATCGCATCATCCACAGCCTTCAGGTCGTTCTCCACGGTCGCGCCGGCGAACATATCCTCCGGGCTCTTGGTGATGTCGCTTCCGTCGGTCTGCGTCCGGAAGAAATGTTCCTTCCCCATCGTCACGCAGCGCAGCACAATGGCGCTCATGCCCTCAATGCAGACCTTGTCATTCAGCAGCTTCCCGATCGTCCGAAGCCTGGTGTCTCCGTAATCGTTCGTTTCCTCGTGCATCATCAGGTAGACGTTCACGTCATCCGGAAGGGCCTTGATCTCCCGGATCAGTTTCCAGAAATCGTCCGCGATGTCGTTGTACAGGTCAAAGCTGCTGGCGCCTTTTTTCGGCTGACTGTGCCCAGCCATGAACTGGCTGGTCATCAGATACCCGGCATCATCGATGACGGCCGTCCTGCACGGCATCCGGTTGAGCCCTGCGATGATCGTGTCGATGCTGTCCGTCACGCTGACAAACTTGAACCGGTTCCGGAACGGCAGTTCCTTGCCGATCACGTTCACCAGGAAGATCTCATCCTCACCGAAGTTCTTCAGGCTCCGGCTCTTTCCGCTGCCGCTCTTCCCGTAGATCAGAATAAACCGTCCCAATTATTTCACCTCCGGTAATTCATTCTCGTGCAGAGCAAACCACGCATTGACGCCTGCAATCAGGCCGCGTGTTTCTTCCTGCAGTTCAGTAATGGCCGTCTTTGCATCTTCCAGCGTCTGTAATTGGCTTTGGAGGTCTGCGAGAATCTCATCAATGTTCATCATTTGATCACCACGCTTTCCGTCTCTTCCAGGTGAGCGAACTCATACTCGTATCCCTGCTTCATGCTGTCCTTCAGCGCGACCTTGTCGATCTCCGGCTCCTTGAACCGCAGGAACTTCTCCCCGAAAGGCGACAGCATGAACATGTCGACCAGCGCCTTTTCGTCATCGATCACAACCTTCTGGCTGTGCGTCTGGTACACATTGCACCGCGCCGTCTTCAGCTTCCCGCCGTCCAGCGCCTGCAGTAGCCACGCCTTGATGCTCTCGATCTTGCTGTCCAGCGCCTTCTTCCTGGCGTTCAGCTTGTCGGCCTCTTCCTTCACAGCCGCGGCCTCCGCCTTCAGATCCTTCACCCACAGGGCCACGCCCTCCAGTTTTTCATCGCGCTCCATCTGCAGCGCGGTCAGCTTTTCGCCGTCGAGGATCTCGCCTGTCTCCAGATCCACGCAGTCCAGGATCGCCTGGTCGATTTCATACAGTGCTCTCATTGTTCAATTTTCCTTTCTGTGGTATACTAACCACGGTATGTTTTTCTCATACTTTCCTCGACCGGACGATGTGCCACCATCGCCGGTCACTTTTTTGCATGCTTTCCCTGGTATTCTTCCCGCCGGAACAGGCGCGGCCTGGGCTGCTCCACGTCCAGCACATAGCGGATAACCTTCCCGTCGCTCATGGGCACACGAACGATGTCCGGATACTTGCTGCCGTCGTATGTCCAGATACCGGTGACCTTCGGCAGCGGGAGGATCCTGATGCCGCTCATGTTTTCACCTTCTTCCCGTCCAGGTATCTGGCCAGCATGGCCTTCGCGGATGCCATATCCTGTCTGTTTTCAGCGAGTTTCTCCTTCAGCTTTTTCCGATCGTCTTTCAGCATTTGGATGTACCGCTCGACTGCGGCGATCTGTTCATCTATCGTCGGGCCGCTCACAGCTCCACCCCCAGGATCCGCGCCGCCTTCTTCTGTTCCTCCCGGAAGTTCCGCCACTGCCCGATCGACAGGCTCAGCACG
>JAGCAV010000418.1 GCA_017652545.1 Lachnospiraceae bacterium | reverse complement strand
GTCAGGCTGACATACAGCCGCGACGGGGAAAAGGCGACGGCGCTGATCGTGCCGAAAGAAGATGAGAGCGGCCGTTACAAGCTGGGGATCGTCGGAAGCAGCTACTACCGGGATCCTGTAACGCCCGGTGAGGCGCTGCTCTACGGAGCAGCGGAAGTCCGGTACTGGATCAAAGCTGTGTTCGACGGGCTTCGCCTGATGTTTACGGGACAGGTTACTCTGAATGATGTCTCCGGCCCGGTCGGGATCGTCGAAGTGATCGATGAGACCTATGAGGAATCAAAACAGGACGGCGCCTTTTATGTATGGATCAACATGCTGAATCTGGCAGTCCTTCTGAGCGCGAACCTGGGCGTCATGAATCTGCTGCCGATACCGGCTCTTGACGGGGGAAGGCTCCTTTTCTTTCTGGTGGAAGTGGTCCGGGGAAAGCGGCTGGATCCAGAACTGGAAGGCAGGATCCATCTGATCGGCCTGGCGGTCCTGCTGGCGCTGATGGCACTGATCCTGGCGAACGATGTCAGACGGATCATTGTGCACTGATCCGGGAGGAATAAACATAAAAAGGCATGACAGAGAAAAATCTCTCTGTCATGCTTTTTTTCATACTTGACTATTTGTGCAAACGTCGTATAATCGAACTCGGTTTGTATAGTAATAAATGATTTTTTGTTTAGAATCAGAAACCCCGGAACGCAGGTCAGCCGGTTCCGGAGGCAGATCTCTTCTAAAAGAAACAGACAGAGGAAATCATGGAAACGGATATTATCAACAGGAAAATCGGCGGAAGGATCAAGGATCTCAGGAACAGGAACGGCCTGACGCAGCAGGAGCTTGCGGACCGGACCGAGCTGACAAAGGGATATATTTCCCAGCTCGAGCACGGGAGTGTGACGCCCTCCGTGATCACCCTCCTGGATCTGATCGAATGCCTGGGCACAACACCCTCGGATTTTTTCAGGGAGACCCAGTTTGAACAGGTCGTTTTTTCCGACCAGGGGTTCTTTGAAAAAGTGGATGAGGGGGGCAGCAGCATCCAGTGGATCGTTCCGACAGCCCAGAAGAACAGCATGGAACCACTCCTCGTCAGGCTTGAGCCGCACAGGGAACTCGAGAGGGACCTGCCGCATGAGGGGGAGGAGTTCGGCTATGTGATCTCCGGCCGGATCCGGCTGCATCTTGCCGAACAGACATACATCGTAAAAGCCGGAGAAAGCTTTTATTATACAGCGGACAGGGAACACTACATCGAGAATACAACGGGTCAGCCGGCCAGATTCATCTGGGTAAGCACACCGCCTTCTTTTTAAAACGGAGAATATGCCATGGCAAAAAGCAATGATAAGATCATCGAGCTGAAAAACATCACCAAGACCTACGAAGACGGCTTCACCGCAGTCTCGGATTTCAACCTGTATGTGCGCAGAGGTGAATTCATCACATTTTTAGGCCCGTCCGGATGCGGGAAGACGACTACGCTCCGCATGATCGCAGGCTTTGAACTGCCGACGTCAGGCGAAATCCTCCTGAACGGGAAGAACATCGCGGACCTTCCGCCTTACCAGCGTCCGATCAATACGGTGTTCCAGCGCTACGCGCTGTTCCCGCATATGAACATCTATGAGAATATCGCCTTCGGACTGCGTCAGAAAAAGCTCCCGGAGGACCTGATCTCCAGGAAGGTCAAACGCGCGCTGGAACTGGTGGATCTGGAAGGCTTTGAACGCAGAGCCGTGAACACGCTCTCCGGCGGTCAGCAGCAGCGGGTTGCCATTGCCAGGGCTGTGGTCAATGAGCCCGAGATCCTTCTGCTTGACGAGCCGCTCGGAGCGCTTGACCTGAAGATGCGCAAGGAGATGCAGCTGGAGCTGAAGGAGATGCATGAGCGCCTCGGCATCACGTTTATCTATGTGACGCATGACCAGGAGGAAGCGCTGACCATGTCGGACACCATCGTGGTCATGTCTGAGGGAAAGATCCAGCAGATCGGCACGCCTGAGGACATCTACAATGAGCCGAAGAATGCGTTCGTCGCTGACTTTATCGGGGACAGCAATCTGTTCAACGGCATCATGACCGGACCGCTCAAGGCCAGGTTCTGCGGCGGCGAATTTGACTGTGTGGATGATATCCCGCACGGAACACACATCACGGCGGTTGTGCGTCCGGAGGATGTCATCATCACTGCCCCGGAGGAAGGCACGATTCACGGCGAAGTGACATCCGTGATCTTCAAGGGGATCCACTATGAGATCACCGTGCTCTCCGGAAAGAACGAGATGGTCATCCAGTCTGTAAGGGCCCCGAAGGTAGGCGATCAGGTGGGCATGCGCGTCGATCCCGACAATATCCATATCATGATCGCGGAAGATCATACAAACTATTTCCTGGCAGATATCAACGAGGATTTC
>JAGCAV010000417.1 GCA_017652545.1 Lachnospiraceae bacterium | reverse complement strand
TCAAATATAGAATTCATCCGGTCCCACTGGTGGCTGACGAGCAGCCATGTGGTTCCATCCTCTGCGCGGCGTTCCAGGATGATCTTCCCGAAAAGCGCTTCACTTTCGGGATCCAGATTGGAAAGCGTTTCATCGATCAGGATCATCGAAGGGTGAAAGACGATCGCCCGCAGGAAAGACAGCTTCTGCCTTTCCCCGCTGGAAAGGCTTCCGGCATATTGCTGCTTCAGGGGCAGAAGACCTGTCCGTTCAAGCAGCGCATCGATCTCGCCCTGATCTATCCGGACGCCTCTGATCTTCAGGGGATATACAAGGTTGTCATATACGCTGGCATGCATCAGATACGGCCTCTGACTGGTCATGGTGATGTCGGAGGGGGTAAGGCCTTCCAGGTCTATGGTACCGGAATCAGGTTCGGTAATGCCGATGATCATCTTCAGAAGCGTGGTCTTGCCGCAGCCGTTGGGGCCTGTCAGCCCGTGGATCATGCCGCTTTCGATACACAGCTCCGGAATGTACAGCTCCATGCTGCCGATTTTTTTCCGAAGATCAGTAATTCTCATCCCGGACCTGCTCCTTTCTCAAATGATCTCCGAGTGTCTGCAGAATAAATGCCATGACCAGCAGAAGCAGTCCGAGACCGATCCCTTCCGAATAGATCCCCTGGCTCTTAAGAAGCGAGATCATGGTCGTCATTGTTCTTGTACGTCCCTTGATATTTCCTCCGACAAGCATGACAGATCCGACTTCACTGATCGCCCGGCCGAAACCGGTGATCATACAGAAATAGAGTTCGTTTCGTAATTCGCTCAGTATGAGCCGGTCTGTCTGTCTTTTGTTCGCCCCCATCGTCTTTGCAAACGCCCGGATCTCCGGTACAGCGCTGTCTGCATACGAAAAAACCATACCGCTTATGATAGGCGTTATGATCATAATCTGTGCCAGGATCATCCCTTTGACCGTAAAAAGAAGCGACAAAGGGCCAAGAAGCCCTCCGCGCATAGTAAGAAGATAAACAACCAGACCGATGACCACGGGAGGAACCCCCATGAGAGTCCTGTTGATCCTGATGACGACTCTTTTTCCCGGAAAGTTATGATTCTGAAGCCAGAGTCCTGCAGCGATTCCGACCACGGAGGAGATCAGGGTCGAGGCGAATGCCATGATGAAAGTGACCCTGATCGCATCCAGTACGGCCGGATTGGAGAAAGTGCTTCTTATCCAGTTCAACATGATCAGTTATCGGTTCCTGCATTGGGTGTAAACAGTGCCTGGCCGTACTGCTCCACACCGAATTCGCCAATCAGTTCCTGGACCTCTTCAGAGGTGATCCATTCAATAAACGCATTGGCGGCTTCATTGTTCAGATCCGGATACTTTTCGGGATTGACAGCGATGACGCCGTACTGGTTGAGCAGTTCCTTGCCGCCTTCACAGACAATGTCGAGCTGGTAATCATTCTCGGAATCGATCGACTGTTTGAGCCATGTGCCGCGGTCAGACAGGCAGTATGCGTTCATTTCGTTGGCCATGGTCAGTGTGGCGCCCATTCCCTGGCCGGATTCGAGGTAATTCGGGTTCTCTGCCGGATCGAGCTCAAGACCTGCCCAGATCTTCTTCTCTTTTTTATCGGTACCGGAATCATCACCGCGCGATACGAACGGAAGCTGTTCTTCCTGGATCGTTCCGAATACGGCAGCAACATCATCTGTCTTTTCGATCGGTTCGGCCGGTCCCACGATGACGAAGTCATTGTACATGACAGGGAAGCGCTCTACACCGTAGCCGTTTTCAACGAACTCTTCCTCACTCGCCTTGGCATGGACGAGGACGATATCGACCTGCCCGTCTTCGCCCAGCTTCAGAGCTTCGCCTGTGCCGACGGCAGTCCACTCAAGATCTATGCCTGTAGCCTCCTTGAAAAGGGGCTGGAGATAGTCGAGCAGTCCTGTATCGTCTGTGCTGGTCGTGGTCGCCATCATCAGGACACCGCCTTCTTCATCTGCACTGACGCATACAGCAAAAGTCAGCACCATGACAACGCTCAGAAGCAATACCATCTGTTTTTTCATTTTTTCGTTTCCTCCTTTGTGTGTGTTTATTACATCGGGGGCTTATAAAAGCCCGGGATTTCAGAGTATTGAAAATTTGCCGGATTTCCGATCTCATCCAGGATCCTTTTTCTGCAGCGGCTTCCCTGACATCTGCCCATGCCTGCACCGGTCCTTCGCCTGACAGATTCAAAGTCACGCGCGCCGCGCCTGAGTGCCTGAAGGATCTCCGAGCGGCTGACTTCCATACACCCGCAGATGATCTCACCGTAATCAGGGTCCTTTTCGATCAAAGCAGCACGCTCCTCCGCGGAAAGATCCCTTGTCCTGACAATAGCCCTGCGGTAAGGGCTGAAGGTCTTCCTCGGACCGGTTCTGCCTGCGCTCACTGCGGCCCTGTCGGCAACCAGACGGCCGAGTTCGTCTGCGGATGTCAGCCCCGGTGTCTTGATTCCGATCAGACTGAAAAGACCATCTTCTTCGAGGAGGGAGAAATCCCTGATCCTCGTCTCTTCCCTGATGATACGTCCTGCTTCTTCACGGACCCGGTACGGGTTGGGCCTTAATGAGCCGAATGTCCTGATCCGGTTTTTGGGATCGATCGAAGGCACGATCATCCGGCACAGGCGCTCAAGCTCCGACAAACCTCCGGAACTGACGTGAAAACCGGTATCCGTCAATTCGTCAGCCTCCGGTTCATGGCTGGCCGGCCCGACAAGTATGTTGCCGTCGACCGTTGGGACCAGCGTCAGCCCCTTGCCGGATTCTCCTTCATGGAAAATGATATGCCGGAGTTTGTCTTTTTCGCCTGTATCCAGAACGATATAATCCGCTGCCGTCGGATACAGCCTCAGGAGAGGTTTTCTG
>JAGCAV010000416.1 GCA_017652545.1 Lachnospiraceae bacterium | reverse complement strand
TGTCCCAGGATGTTCGGATAGAAATGGCACGCGTCCCCGTTTACACGCGGCACATCGGAGCCGCAGATTCCCGTATATTTGACCTTCACGCAGACCGAACCCGGTTTCACCTCGGGCATCGGAACATCTTCCCAGCGGATGTCATTTTTAGCGTGTACCACGCCTGCTTTCATTGTTTTATCCATCATCTGCTCCCTTCCTAATAAGTGTGGAGTGTGAAGTTTGAAGAGTGGAGTTCCTTTCGTTTTTATTTATCACTCTCAACTCTCCACTCTCAACTCTCCTTATGCATGATTTCTTTCAGGTTCTCATATAATTCCAGATATGTATCGTAATACCTGTCATAAACCGCTTTCTTATCCGGATCCGGCTCATGCCGTCTGGTCTCCCGGACAGTCAGACCAACCGCCTCCTCGTAAGAAGCATACATGCCGCAGCCGACGCCTGCCAGCATGGCCGCGCCCAGTGTTGTGGCTGTATCCGAATAGGGAACCACGATCGGTTTTCCTGTGACATCCGCCTTGATCTGGGTCCAGATCAGGGAGTTCGCGCTGCCGCCGACGGAGCGCATCACTTCCACATCCGCGCCGGCACTGGCTGCCACTTCCAGGTTATGCCGCAGGGAATAGGCCACGCCCTCCATGCAGGCTCTTACAAAGTGTCCTTTTGTCTTGGAAAAATCCACTCCGTAGAAAACGCCTTTTGCGTCCGGATCCCAGATCGGGGTACGCTCACCTGACATATATGGCAGCATGATCAGTCCGTCGCTGCCCGGTGCCACCGCCTCTGCCAGTTCACCCAGCTGGACCAGCGAAGATTTTCCTCTTTCACCGGCCACACTGCGCTCATAGTCCCCGAACTGTTTTTCAAACCAGCGCATCACACCGCCACCCCCGACAGTTCCTCCCTGGAGCAGCCATTTGTCGGGAATGACATGGAAGCTTAAGATCAGCCTCGGGTCAGCCTGGTAGGTATCGATGCAGATGCTCATACCGCCGGCCTGGCCGCCCTGCTCCTGCGTTTCCCCGGCATGCAGCACACCCGCCCCGAGTGTTCCGCAGCAGGCATCCAGCCCGCCCGCGACAACCGGCGTTCCCTCCGTCAGGCCGCATTGCGCGGCAGCCCGGGCCGTCACCCGGCCCACGATCTGATCGCAGGCTGAAACAGCGGGAAGAACCGAAGGATCCAGTTTCAGATCCCTCAGAAGGTCCTCGTTCCAGGACCCGTTTCTCATGTTGAAGCAATGCCAGCCGTAACCCTGTGAGACATCCTGTGTGATCTCTCCTGTCAGGCGGAAGACGATATAGCTGTTGGACTGCAGGATCTTGTCGATCCTTCCATAGATCTCAGGAAGCTCATCCCTGTACCAGAGCACTTTTCCTGTTGTATAGGACGGAAGCAGCGGATTGCCGGAACACGCAAAGAAAGCATCCTCTCCCAGCTGCCGAACAGCTGCCTCGCATTGGGCTTTTGCGCGGTTGTCCATCCAGATCGGGTTCCTGGTCAGGCATTTCCCGTCACGGTCGATCGCCACGGCCGACCAGCTCTGCCCGTCCACGCCCACACAGGCGATCTGCTTTGCGCAGACTTTTCCGCCGGAAAGGATTGACTGAATGGCGCTGCAGATCCCGCCCCACCACTCTTCCGGATCCTGCTCTGCCCAGCCCGGGCAGGGGTAATACACCGGATAGGCAGCGGTTGCTGTATCAATCACACTGCCGTTCCTGTCAAACACGGCAGCCTTGCAGGAACTGGTACCCAGATCGATCGCAAGCAGATACTGTTCCATCATCTTTCCTCCACATCTGTCATGCCTTCATGTCCTGCGAATCCGCACAGGACACAGGCCAAAAACACGAAACGTTCCACTCTATTTTATATCACGGCGCGAAACGTTTCGTCAATACCGTTTTTTGACAGATCCGACTGCTTTTTACGCCAAAAAAGGGACAGCGGTTTTTCGTTCCGCTGTCCCTTTCCCGTACGACTGTCCGATTGTCATTGCACACCCGGTCCTGCAAAGATTCTGCGCAGGATTCCGGCCTGGCGTATCCTGCCGGGCGGGATCACTCCAGTTCCATATTGACGCACACCTTGCCGGTCTTTCCGGTGGCAAATACGCGGTAAGCCTCCTCGGCATCCTTTAAGGCAAACCTGTGGGTAATGATCTCATTGGGATGGATCTGTTTGCGGGCCAGGAAGTCCACCAGTTTTTCCATATTCGCGACGGAAGTCACCCAGGAACCCATCAGGGTCAGGTTCTTGTGCAGCAGGAGCGGACTCGGTTCAAAAGTCACGGTCCCCTGTTCGCCCAGATACACGACCCGGCCCCACATAGCTGCCGCTTCCAGACAGCGGTGCCTGCCGATGCTGCTTCCGGAGCAGTCAATGGCAACCTCCACGCCCTTCCCGCCGGAACAGGCCATGATCCTGTCCACGACTGCCTCGTCCTTCCCGTCGAACACGGCGCTGCATCCGACCTTCTGTGCCATCGCCATACGCTCTTCGGAGATGTCAACGCCGATCACCTCTGCGCCAAGCCCTTTCGCCAGCATGACGACCGCCTGTCCGACCGGCCCGAGCCCCATGACCAGCACCCGGTCTTTTCCGGACACACCTGCCCGCATCAGGCCCTGCCAGGCTGTGCCGAACCCGCAGGATATCATGGCGCCGTCCTCATAGGTCAGGAAATCGGGAAGGTGGATGCAGGTGGACACATCCGCCACCATGTATTCGGCAAGCGCGCCGTCCCTCTGCCAGCCGTATGCCCTTCGTTCCGGATTCTGGCAGTTGATAAAGAAACCTTTCCGGCACTCGTCACAGTATCCGCAGCCCTGAATATGATAGACCAGCACGCGGTCTCCCTCTTTAAAATCGAGAACGCCCTCACCGACTTCCACAACCTGGCCGCTTGGCTCATGTCCTGCGATCACGTCGTCATAGCGGGCACCGCCTGTCTTGTCCGTATGCTCATAGTAGATGTACTTCAGGTCGCTTCCGCACAGGCTTGCCGCCTTCATCTTCAGCAGCACCTGCCCCGGCCCGGGTTCGGGTATTTCCACATTCACTGTCTGTACCCTGGCGCCGCCGGGCAGTTTTTTGCCGATCATCAGCTTTTTGAATTCTCTGGCCATCGCTACATATCCTCCCTGATTATTTGATTACCTTCACCCTGATCTTACGTGTTTTTTCCTTTCATCATCCTGCATTCTTTGCATATTTTCCCTGTGCCTGCCTGGCCAGGAAAAGCACGCCGCGGATACACAGCTCGATGCACATGGCTGTCCACACGCCGGCAAGCCCCATCCTCAGGGAAAGGAACAGTGCCAGCGGGATGCGGATGGCCCACATGCAGATCAGGCTGAGCGCCGCGGGTCCCAGTGTGTCTCCTCCTCCGCGCATCACGCCTGTGGATATGATGGAGGCTGCATACAGGGGTTCCGCGAATGCCTCGATGCGCAGCACCCTGGTTCCGAGAGCGATCACCTCCGGAACGGGACTTAAGAACGCGATCATAAACGGCGCAAAAACGTACAGCAATATTCCGTTAAGGGTCATAACGGCAACGCCAAGTCCCGTGATCAGCCAGCCGATCCGGCGTGTCAGATCCTTTCTCCGGGCGCCTATGCTCTGTCCGATAATGGCTGTGGCAGCCGCTGATATGCCGAAACCGGGCATATAGCAGAGCGATTCGGCCGTGATCGACAGTGAGTTGGCAGCGACCGCCACGGTTCCCAGCGGTGCCACGATTCTCGTGGAAGCGATCTGGGCACTGTTCATGATGACATTCTCCACCGCAATGGGCAATGCGATCCGAATGCTTTTCCGGATATGATCACGCCGGATGCGCAGTCTCTCCCGCTCCCACATGCGCAGGACCGGTGACTTCCGATACAGGAAGTAAAGCATCAGCACCATCGAGCACAGCTTGGCCAGGCCGGTTCCCAGCGCCGCTCCGGCAACACCAAGGCCCAGTCCGGGGATCCGGATCACGCCCCACAGTGTCATGCCCGGGAAGATCAGGATGGCATTGAAAATCACGTCCAGCACACACATCATCACATGCAGGATGCCGGGCGTCCGCATGTTTCCGCTTGCCTGCAGAAAGCTTCCTCCCAGGAAATTGATCCGCTCAACCGCAAAGAAGAGCGCATAGATAAAGAAATAGGACGAGGCATCCTTCCGGATCGCGGGATCGCCCCGCAGCCATACAGGCAGGAAACGGGCAATCCCCATGCCGATCCCGCCGATCAGTATGGAAAAAAGCAGCGTGACCAGCATGCCGGTCTGTACCAGGTTCCTGGCTTCATCCATCTGTCCGGCGCCGATCTTCTGTGCGCACTGCACGGAAAAACCCATGCCGATCGCCATCGCGATCCCGCCGCACAGCCATGTCGTCGAAGAGACCAGGCCGATGGAAGCAGACCCGGCCGCGCCCAGTGTCCCCACCATGGACGCATCGATATACTGCATGACAATGGTCGAGATCTGTGCCATGATGGCCGGTATGCTCAGACGTATCGTCATCATGCTCAGCTGTCTGAGGGAGAGCGGCTCACCCTTCCGCAGCTTTTTCAGATAGTCCGTTCCGCCCCTCATCTTTTCAGATCCAGCACGACCGGAACAGATCTGTATCCGATCCCCATGCGGTCTATGCCCATGTCGATCAGCTGGAGGAAATGTTCCCTGGTACGGATGCAGCCGCTGCCCTTGATCCGGCATCTGTCGCCGACTTCTTCCTGCATGATCCTGATCACTTCCGGCGTTGCCCCATGACTTTCATGACCCGTCAGGAATCCGGTGCTGGTCTTCACGAAATCCGCTCCCGCCTGTACGCAGCAGCGGCAGGTTTTCCGGATCTGCTCCTCGTTCAGGGCATCCGTTTCAAGAATGACCTTAACAGGGACCCCCGCGGCATGACAGACATCGGCGACCGCCCTGATGTCCTTCGTCACCTCATCATACTTTCCGCTCCTGATCAGTCCGAAATTCGCGACAATGTCAAGCTCGCCGGTCACATCCGCGTGATGATCCAGAATGATCTTTGCCTGGGCCACCCTGGACGCCGTGGAACTGGTCCCGAACGGGAAGTCACAGACCGGGCAGAGTTTTGTGCTGCTGCCTTCCACATACGGTCTGCACAGTTCCATATATCCCGGGTTGATGCAGATCGTCGCGCATCCGAGCGCGACACCGTCCTTCGTCAGGTCAATGATCTCCTGCTCGGTAAACTCCGGCTTCAGCACGGAATAGTCGATGTACCGGGCCAGTTCTGCCGTTGTCATGTCAGCGGCTTTCTTTGTCAGTTTTACCATCATCCGTCCTCCTGTTTCCGAATGAACGGCTTCTTACAGATACTGGCTGAATTCGATCTTTTCTTCATTCGGTCCCTTGATGGTAAAATATCTGACTCCGTTATCCCAGTATGGCAGGAAATGGATCTCATCATCCATCGTATTGAGCCCTTCAGCGCAGATCCACTGATAGGTTGCCTCAATATCCTTCACATCCAGCGCCACATGCTCGATCGCGCCGATGCGGCCGGCAACCTCGTCCGATTCATAGATCTCAAACGTCAGGTTTCCAAGGCGCATAAAAGCAACAGCGTCACCTTCATGAACCGTTTCATAAGCCGGGACAAAACCCAGCTTTCCAAAAAAGGCCTTTGTCTCCTCAAACTTTTTCGTCGGGATCCCGACATGCTGCACACCAGTAATACCCTTTTCCATCATGCTCTTCCTTTCTTTTTATACATTAGCCGCGATCATTCCCATGACCGTATCCGGAGAGATATCTCCTTCCATCGGCCCGAAGGCTGCCGCGTTGAGTGCTCCTGCCGCAGCCCCCATCCTGGCTGCTTCCTGTATGCTCTTTCCTTCTGCCAGTCCGCAGATGAACGCCGCGTCGTAGCAGTCCCCTGCCCCGGTGGCATCCAGCTGCTTCACCCGGAAGACCTCCTGCCTTGCCGCAATCCCGCTGCGGTCGTAGACAACAGATCCCTTTGACCCGTTTTTAAGCACCAGCAGTTCCAGGCCTTCATTCTGAAATGCCTTCCCGACCGCCTTTTCAACGTCATCCTCGCCTGTGAGCATTTTCAGCTCCGCCACACCCGGCATCAGGATGGCGCATCTTTTCAGCATATCCTGGAGAATCTGCCATACCCCCGGGTCTTTCATCATCTCCAGCCGCACATTCGGATCGAAGCTGATCCTCGCGCCGTGTGCCTTCATGAGGTCGACTGTCCTGATGATCTCTTTAGCGAACGTGATGTCGGACATCAGGGAGCAGCCCATGATATGCACATACTTTGTATCTTCCAGGCCGGACATGTCCTCCGGCGCCTTTGCCATCACACAGGGCGAGTGATCCATATAGAAGAGAAACTTTCTCTCTCCGTCCGCGAAATAGGTCACAAAAGCCACCCCGGTATTTCCCCGGTCGGATACCAGGACACGGCTGATGTCCACGCCGTCCTTCCTCAGCCTTCTTAAGACCGTCTCCCCGAAATCATCCTTTCCGACACCGCTGATGATCGCCGCGGAGTGGCCGAGACGCGCCGCCGTGCTGATGAAAATGCCCGGCGCGCCGCTCGGGAAAGGACCTCTGAAATAATCCGGTTCATATAAAGGGATATCCTCGTGAGGTCTCATGATCTCAACCAGCAGTTCCCCCATTGTCAGTATTTCCGCCATCTTTCTTCTCCTGTCATGCTGTCAGTCATGCATCCCTCCGGGCCCCGGCACCTCTTCCTGCCGCTCGGGAAGCAGATCCGGCCTGCATCTGCGCGTGCGCGCTTCGGCCTGCTCACGCCTCCACGCGCGGATCGCCTCATGGTTGCCGGAAAGCAGGACTTCCGGCACTTTCCGGCCTTCATAGTCAGCCGGTTTTGTATACTGCGGGTACTCAAGCAGGCCGTCCGTGAAGCTCTCTTCCGCCAGTGAGCTTTCCCTGATCACGCCCGGAAGGAGCCTGGCGACCGAATCCGCGATCGCCATGGCAGCGATCTCTCCGCCCGAAAGGATGTAGTCCCCCATTGAAATGATCCTGTCGGCATACGCATAGATCCGCTCATCCAGTCCCTCATAATGACCGCAGATGATGATCAGGTGCCCGTATTCCTTCAGCGCCCCGGCCATCTTCTGATCATATCTATTTCCTGCGGGGGAAAGGGCGATCACACAGGTATCCTCATCCTCTTTCCTGACACTCCTCACGGCGCTCATGACAGGCGCGACCCGCATGATCATGCCTGCGCCTCCCCCGTACGGGGAATCATCGACTTTCCGGAAACACCCGTCCGCAAACAGGCGGATATCCACGATTTCAAGACTGAGCTGCCCGCTTCGCACGGCTCTGTCAATGACATGGTCATGGCCAAGACCCGAAAACTCTTCAGGGCTGATGGTTAGGATACTGATCTTCACAATGCCTCTCCCGCTCCCCTCCTCATGTTCCTGTCACCTGACCGGATTTTCAAGCACTCCGATCCCATCGATCTCACACTCCACCACATCACCGGCATGGAGCCACTTCGGCGGATCAAAGCCGAGGCCGACGCCCTTCGGTGTGCCCGTCGCGATGATCGTCCCGGCCTGCAGCGTCATTCCCTGGCTCAGTTCGCTGATGATCTCATCGATCCCCGTGATCAGCATGTCGGTCGTTGAGTCCTGCCTCAGTTCCCCGTTTACC
>JAGCAV010000415.1 GCA_017652545.1 Lachnospiraceae bacterium | reverse complement strand
TCAAGCGCTTCGTCTTTCAGCCTTCTCATGGTTTCAAGCAGTGCGGCGCAGCCGATGCGGCAGTCGAACCCCTTTCCCATCATGATGTCATGTTCATGATCATAGGAGAAGCGGACGTCGCTCACGACAGGTTCGCCGATCCGGATATGGAAATCGCTGACAGCTTCTTCTTTGCTGCAGGCGCCGATATCGATGATCAGGCTCTTTTGCTCGAGGACAGGGTTGTTGCGTTCCCCGGCACTCATAAAATGCAGAGGTTTCGCGGCGATGATGCCCGGAATATATTCTCCCAGCGCGTTGCGCACGAGCACCTTCGAAGAAGGCAGGGTGTTCAGATTCCATCCTCCGATCGTCACAAAGCGGAGCGTTCCGTTTTCATGGATCGAATGAACCATAAAACCGACTTCGTCGCTGTGGGCATCCAGCATCAGGAGGGGTTTGCCTCCGGTGTTGGCATGGCGGCCGATATAGAAATTCCGCAGGTGGTCTTCCTTCAGCGGGCCGATCGGCTCGGCGTAAGGCCTGGCGGCAGCGATCGTCTCATCCTCAAATCCGGAGGGGGCTTTCGCGTTGACCAGCGCTTCGATCATTTTCAGGTTTTCAGGGTCTGCAGACCATTTCATTGTCATATACCTCCCGGGTCTCATCATCCGTTCTTAAGTGGTTATCATACATGTCTTCAAATCAATCATGTTCTTCCGGCAGCGGAGCCCGCTCAAAGACTTCAATGAATTCAGCGATATAGTCCGCCATGGTCTGAAGCATCTGCCGGCCCCATTCCGGAGTGGCGGTGGAAGGGGCATCCTTGCCGTACCACCCGTTCCCGAAATAAAAACGGGATTCCCTGGGGATGGTGACGGAAGCGCCCTTGAATTCTACGGTGCTCCAGCTCACCGTGGGCAGCTCATCACTGACATCGTTGATGAAGTCCATAGGCTCATCGATATAGTCCATATCCACCAGCGCAGGGTCCACACCCATCAGGCCGGCTGTTTCCTCGCCGCCGCCATGACCGCCTTTCCATTCCGGATGCAGTTCGCCCGCCATCAGCCACCAGTTCAGATTTGCCAGGTATGCGCCTTTTCTGTGGAGATGCATGCCGACTGCCTCGATCGCCTTGCAGTTGCCGCCGTGGCCGTTCAGGATGATGAATCTGCGGAAGCCGTAGCGGTAGAGACTGTCCACGATCTTCGTCAGGATCAGGATGAGCCCGTCAGTGCCGATGGTGATGGTGCCAACACAGCCGATGATGCTGTCGGTGGAGCCGTAGGGGATCGTCGGAGCGATCAGCACATCTGATTTTTCTTCCAGAAGTTCAACGATCCTGTCCGGAATCAGCGTGTCGGTTCCGAGAGCCATATGCTTTCCGTGATTCTCAATACTTCCGACGGGGATCAGGACCGTCTGGGATCGCTGCAGGTATTCCTCCACCTTTTTTCCGGTTACATTGGCAAGTCTCATGATTGGATCCTCCCATTCAATTTCTGTATATATGCTGCGTGAATCTGTGTATACAGGGAAACGTTGATGAACCTTTGTCTCCTTAAATATGAATATATATGGAATATCCGGCACCGGAATATGTGGCATCGGTTCGTTCCTAAGTATACGGCGCAGGTTCAGGAAAGACAAGATACACTTGTTATCCTTGTAAAACAGAATACTTTAACAGATTAAAACTTTACACAGACAGCGAAACGATAGTATAATCATCCGGGTATCATTTCATTTCTGACAGAAGGACCCAAGGAGGCCTGTATGATCAAGTATCTGCTGAAGCGGATCGGGGCTGCGATCATTACACTGTTTGTCGCCGCGACTCTGACTTTTTTTATCATGAATCTTGTTCCGGGTGATCCCTTCCTATCGGATAAAGCTCCCACAGAGGAGGCAAGGGAACAGCTGCGCGCCAAGTACGGACTGGACAAGCCGATCGTGGTCCAGTACGGCAATTATATGAAGAATCTGCTGCACGGAGACTTCGGCGTCAGCTATGTCCAGGCGAAGAATAAACCTATCAAGGATATCATCGGACAGTCTTTCCCGATCTCGGCAAGGGTTGGCGCCATTGCGATCCTGGTGGCGTTTTTCCTGGGAGTGCCGCTGGGCTGTATATCGGCTCTTAGAAGGGAGAAACTCCAGGATAATATCATACGGGTGCTGTCAACGCTGGGGGTGGCCATACCGGGTTTCCTGATCGCCACGCTGCTGATGCTGGTGTTCGGAGCGAAGCTGAAATGGTTTCCGATCTCCGGTATCAAGAAGGCGTCCGGCTATGTGCTCCCGGTGATCGCCCTTTCCCTTTCGCCCATGAGTTATATTGCCCGCCTGATGCGCTCAAGCATGCTGGATGCGCTTGGGCAGGACTACATCAGGACTGCCAGGGCAAAAGGCCTGAACACATATGTGACGACCTTTAAACATGCGCTGCGCAATTCCATTCTTCCGGTCATCACCTATATGGCACCGATGATCGCGAATATCCTGACCGGCGGATTTGTGGTCGAGAAGATCTTCAATATCCCCGGAATGGGCAGCTATTTTGTCAAGTCCATACAGAGCAGGGACTACACCATTATCATGGGAACGACTGTGTTCTACGCGGCGATCCTGATCCTCTGCTCACTGATCTGCGATATCATCTACAAGCTGGTCGATCCGCGCATCAAGCTGACGGCGTAAAACGGATGGCAGTAAGTGTAAATCAGTATCAATCAGCAAAATTCTAACAGGAGAAGCTCCATGACAAGAGAGAGAATTCTGCAGGCACTGGCGATCAAATCGGCTCCGCCTTTTGATCCCGCCGATTTCTTCCCTGCGACTAAGGAGGAAAAAGAGCAGATCGATCAGATGAATGAGGCGACGACATACTGGAAAGACGCCTGGCGCCGCCTGAAAAAAAACCGGATCGCCATGGGCGCGCTGGTGGCCATTATCCTGCTGTTTCTGTTTGCGGTGGTGGGACCCTTCTTCAGTCCGTACAGTTACTCGCAGCAGATCAGGGGATCGGAGAGCCTGGCACCCTGCCTGGCGCATCCTTTCGGGACGGACAACCTGGGAAGGGACCTGCTGGTAAGAACCATGATCGGGTGCCGCATTTCCCTGGCGGTCGGCCTGGTATCTGCACTGATCGTTCTGGTGATCGGCTCTGCCTACGGTGCGATCTCAGGCCTGAGGGGAGGCCTGACTGACAATATCATGATGCGTATCGTGGACATCATGAATGCCCTGCCGACCATTCTGCTGGTGGTGGCGGTCAAGATGGTGATCGAACCCCCGATCGAGACACTGATCAATACCAATCCGGCCTTCCGCTGGCTTCAGAAGGTCGGGCCCGGATTCATCGCGATCTTTATCGTCTACGGGCTGCTTTACTGGGGAGGTATGGCCAGGATCGTCCGGGGCCAGGTGCTGCAGCTTAAGGAGATGGAATACGTCAACGCGGCGGTTGCCCTGGGTGCCGACAAGAAGCGTCTGATCAGAAAACATCTGCTGCCGAACTGTGTAGGACAGCTGGTGGTCACCACCATGCTGCAGATTCCCGCCGCGATCTTTACGGAAGCCTTCTTAAGCTTTCTCGGGATCGGTGTTTCGGTGCCGATGGCAAGCCTCGGGTCACTTTGCTCGGACGGACTGAACGGCATCATTTCCTATCCTTACAGGGAGCTGTTCCCGGCAGTGGCGATCAGCATCATCATTCTGGCATTCAACCTGTTCGGAGACGGCCTGCGCGACGCGCTGGATCCGAGACTGAAGAAATAGCGGGAACTATGCTCCGGAAAACCACAGGGAAACACCCAGATAACGGGAGAAAAATATGGAACAGGGAAAAAACAAGGATACGCTGATGGAAGTGAAGGATCTGGTGGTCAGCTTTTTCACCTACGCGGGTGAAGTCAAGGCGGTCCGGCGGATCAGCTACACCGTCAGAAAGGGAGAAGTGCTTGGGATCGTGGGCGAATCCGGCTCCGGCAAAAGTGTCTCTTCCTTCGGCCTTCTGGGGATGATACCCGAGCCCGGGAAGGTGCTGGAAGGCCAGATCATTTTTGACGGTCAGGATGTCACAAAGATGAGTGAGAAAGAGCTGCTGAAGATCCGCGGCAAGGATATCAGCATGATCTTTCAGGACCCGATGACCTCCCTGAATCCGGTCTTTACCGTGGGCGACCAGATCGACGAGGTGCTCCGCAAGCATACGGATCTTGACAAAGCGTCGAGAAAGGCCAGGATCATCGAGCTGTTCAACCTGGTCGGGATCAACCAGCCGGAGAGGCGTATCGATCAGTACCCCTACGAGTTTTCAGGCGGTATGCGTCAGCGTGTCATGATCGCCATGGCGCTGGCCTGCAATCCGAAGCTGCTGATCGCCGATGAGCCGACGACAGCGCTGGATGTGACAATTCAGGCGCAGATTCTTGAGCTGATGAAGGAACTCAAACAGAAGATCGACATGTCGATCATCTTCATTACCCACGACCTGGGGGTGGTGTCGGAGATCTGTGACCACATATGTGTCATGTATGCCGGTGTGATCATCGAAAAGGGGACCAGCGATCAGATCTTCTATAACCCGAAGCATCCGTATACCTGGGGGCTGCTTGCCTCCGTTCCGAAGGTCAATGCCGAGGAGCATGAGCGGCTGGTGCCGATCGAGGGCAATCCGGTCGACCTGATCAATCCGCCGGCCGGCTGTCCGTTCGCGCCCCGGTGCGGGCAGTGCATGAAAGCCTGCCTGACAAAGATGCCGCCCGAGAGCACGATCGAGGAAGGCCACACGGTCGCCTGCTGGCTGCCGGTAAAGGAACTGATGGAAAAGGAGGAATGATCGATGAGCGAAGGAAACAAAAATGATGTCCTCCTGGAAGTGAAAAATCTGAAGAAATACTTTCCCGTGAAGACGGGGATGTTCCGTGTCAACCATGTGAAAGCGGTCGATGATGTGTCGTTCTTCATCCGCAGGGGTGAGACATTCGGCCTGGTGGGTGAGAGCGGCTGCGGAAAGACAACGCTGGGCCGGACCGTGCTGCGGCTGATCGAACCCACTGCGGGTGAGATCCTGTATGACGGAAAAGACATCACGAAGGAGGATATGCTTCCCTACCGCCGCAGGATGCAGATCATTTTTCAGGACCCGTATGCGTCCCTGGATCCGCGCATGACGGTGGGAGATATCGTCGGTGAACCGCTGGATATCCATGGGCTGAGCGCGTCCCCCCAGGAGCGCCGGGAGAAGATCAATACACTGCTCTCCACGGTGGGCCTGAACACGGAGCATGCCAACCGTTTCCCGCATGAGTTTTCGGGCGGCCAGCGGCAGCGGATCGGAATTGCCCGGGCACTGGCGGTGGATCCTGAGTTCATCGTTTGCGATGAACCGATCTCGGCCCTGGATGTATCCATTCAGGCGCAGGTGATCAACATGCTGGAAGACCTGCAGCAGGAGAAGAACCTCACCTATCTGTTCATCGCGCACGACCTGTCCATTGTGAAGCATATCAGCAGCAGGATCGGCGTCATGTACCTCGGACATCTGGTGGAAGTGGCAGACAGCCGCACGCTGTACGCGGAGCCGCTGCACCCATATACCAGGACGCTTCTTTCGGCGATCCCGATCGCCGATCCGAGAGCGAGCCGTGCCAAGAAGCGGATCATTCTGGAAGGGGAAGTGCCAAGCCCGATGAATCCGCCCAGCGGATGTCCGTTCAGGACAAGATGTCCGTACGCCGCCGATGTGTGTGCCGAACAGATGCCGGTTCTGCAGGAAGCTGCAAAGGGACATCTGGCTGCCTGCCATAATCTTGCGCAGGTCCGGTAGAGGGGACCTGTCCGGAAAGCCGGGCACAGGGATCAATGCAATGCATATCGTGATAATAACCCGCCGGCCGCGGAGGGATATTATAAATGCGTAATCGTTCAGAACTGCTGAAGATTACCGGGATGTTACCACACAAAAGAAGGAGGAGGAAAACAAATGAGAAAAAGTACTTTGAAAAAGGCACTTGCTTTCGGTCTGGCTGCCGTCATGGCGGTCAGCGGAGCGGCATTGACTGCGTTTGCAGTTGATGACGGCCTGGAGATCACCGTCCAGAACGCATCCGAGCCGAACACCATTGACCCCAACGAAGTGAACGCGAACGACTGTATGGCGCTGGTCCTTCATATGTATGAAGGCCTGACAAGATACAGACAGGATCTGGCGGGCGTGGAACTGGCTCAGGCCGAATCGGTCGATGTCAGCGAAGACGGCCTGACCTGGACCTGGCACCTGAGAGATGACATTCTCTGGTCCGACGGACAGCCTGTCACGGCAGGAGATTTCGTGTACTCCTGGCAGAGACTTGTCAGCGGAAGCTATGACAACAGCAACTTCATCGACATGGTGGTGAACGCCGTCGAGATCCGCAGCGGTGAGAAGGATGCTTCCGAGCTCGGCGTGGTCGCGGAAGATGACCAGACCCTTGTCGTCTCCCTGAAGAATACCTGCACCTACTTCGATCAGATCGTTGCAGCTGCCTGCTGCTCACCGGTCCGTCAGGATATGGTCGAGACGGGCGATCAGTGGTACACAGATCCGGCGACCAATATCGGCAACGGCGCGTTCGTAATGACCGAGTGGATCAACCAGGATCACATCGAGATGGTGGCGAGCGACACCTATTATGATAAGGAAAAGGTCGGCCCCGCGAAACTGACATGGCTGCTGACTGACGATGCCAACACCACACTGGCGAACTTTGAGGGCGGCGAGATCATGTATGCCGGAACCTATCCGACAGAAGAGATCGATCGTATGAAAGATGCCGGTTATCTTGAGAGCACCGGTATTGCCGGCACATACTACATCATGTTCAACGAGGAATGCGATGTGGAAGCGCTGAAGGATCCGAAGGTCCGTCTGGCGCTCAGCCTGGTCATCGACAGGAACTACATTGTTGAGAAGATCTCCAAGCAGGGTGAGATCCCGGCTGATGCCTGGATCGGACCGGGCTTCCCGGATGCGGAAGGCAATGATTTCCACGATGCGAACGACGACAAGTGGTGGAGCGTGGACCCTGCTGATTATGAAGCAAACATCGAGCAGGCCAAGGCTCTGATGGAAGAGGCAGGCTATCCGAACGGCGAAGGCTTCCCGGCCATCAAGTATGCGACCAATGACAACCCGAACCACCGTGCGATCGCTGAATATCTGCAGAGCGTATGGAAAGAATATCTGGGCGTGGAGATGTCCGTTGATATTCAGGAATGGGCCGTATTCCTTGAGATGAGGAACAAAGGCGAGTATGAGCTGGCCCGCGGCGGCTGGACAGCTGACTTCCTCGATCCTTCCTCCCTGTTTGATCTGTGCCTGAGCTCCGGCGGAAACAATGATACGAGCTACTCGAACGAGGCTTATGACGAGCTGATGTACAAAGCGCAGGTCGAGCCGGATGCAGCAGCGAGATTCGGTTACTTCCATGAGGCGGAGAGCATCCTCAAGGAAGAGCTTCCGTTCCTGCCGCTGTATTACTACACAGCATCCTATCTTGCAGACAGCGAGAACTATGAAGGCTACTTCAACTACCTTGCGTTCCCGATGTTCAGATATGTTCATGCGAAATAACGGCTGAGGGCTTCAGGCAAGTCCCGGCTGATGACCGCCGCGAAACGCAGGTTTCGCGGCGGTTGCTGACTCATGAAGGAAAGGAAAAAACATGGCAAAGACAAAGGTATTGAGCGTCGGGGAGCTTAGTGCTTCTCCCGGAGAAAAGGCACAGGGTTTTCTTGAGGTGGCGGGCACGCCTGTAAAGATGCCGGTCACACTGATCAACGGCATAAAGGAAGGAAAGACCGTCCTGATCACCGGCGGAACACACGGCGGGGAATATCCGGGCGTGGAAACAGCCATCCGCCTGGCATCTTCGGTGATGCCGGAGGAGATCAGCGGTCAGCTGATCATCGTTCATCCATGCAATGTGCCGGCGTTTCAGGCTAAAATGCAGTATATCGGTCCCTATGACGGGAAGAACCTGAACAGGGAATATCCGGGGCTTGCAACAGGGACCGTGACGCAGCGGATCGCTTATACGGTATCCTCCATGCTCTTTACCCAGGCAGACTTCTATATGGATCTGCACGGAGGCGATATTCACGAAGCATTGACGCCTTTCGTGCTCTATTCAAAACTGGGAAACGAAGAGCAGACGCAGCTGTCAAGGCAGGCAGCGAAGGCTCTGGGCGTTTCGTTCATCTGCGGCAGCGTCTCCTCCAACGGGACCTTCGGCTGCGCGGCGAAGATGGGCGTTCCAGGCTTTCTGGCGGAGATCGGCAACCTCGGCCTGTGGAGTGAGGAGGAAGTCGCGCAGTATCTGAAAGGCGTAAAGAATGTGCTCCGGCTCCTTTCCGTGATGGAGGGAGATGTTTTTGAGAACCCCGACTGCATCGACTGTGAGAAGATGGTCGGCGGCGACGCGGAGCAGACAGGGTGCTGGTACCCCTGTGTCGGGCTGCGCGAGCAGGTGAAGGCCGGTCAGAAGCTGGGTGAGATCCGGGATTATTTCGGCAATGTCCTCGGTGAGTACGAGGCGCCCTGCGACGGCCATGTGCTGTATGTGATCGCTTCCCTGGCGATCAATGAGGGCGACCCGATCTACGCGCTCGGCAGGGAGTGAAGAATGCAGGATGCCTGTGACGGCAGTCCATGTACAGGAAAGGAGGCATCTATGCTACGTTATACTAAAGAAGGCGTCGGCGAGCAGATCCTGCAGGTCGTCGGCGCGATCAGCCTGATCACGGAGCGTGATTATGACGATCCCACCATGCTGGCCAACTACTCGCTGCAGAAGATCGAACCGATGAAACCGGATCAGATCGTGGATACAGCCCGGGACGTCAAGGCACAGGTCAGGGACCTTCCAGGCCGCGAAGGCATGTACCTGAACGGGATGATCGACGCGCTGGAGCTGTTTGCCCGGATCCTGGCCGGGGATACGGTATCCTATAAAGACGCGATCCGCGTGATGCAGCAGGTGGACCTCCGTCCGATCCCGGCAGACCAGTTTGAGAGGCTGAAGGAGACCGCCGACAGATCCCTGACAGAGCTTGGTTACAAAGGGAGTGTCGGTGAGAAGGCCAGGGCATGGCTGAATGAAACCGCGCTGCCCGGGGATCAGGTGTCGGTCTATTCGGAGAAACTGATCGCTCTGGCTAAGGAAGCCACGGAGAAAAAGGTCGTGAAAATGGCCCCCGGTGACGGGATCGACGCGGTGAAAACCGTCAGCGGCGTATTCTGGAGCGGCAATTCCAAGTACTTCGGCGGTTTCCGCGGGAAGCTGACCTTCAACATCGACAGGCCCTGGAGCGTGCCTACGTTCGGCAATATTCTCTGTCATGAGGCATATCCCGGCCATCAGGCTTTTTACAGCCACTGGGATGACCTGTACCTGCAGGGAAAGCTGCCGCTTGAGGGATCCTTCTATTCGACGGCAGGCAATCCCGCAAATCCGATGTTCGAGGGGAGTCCGGAGTGCGGCCTGCATTTCCTCGGCTGGGATGATTTCCGGATGGAGACGCCGGAGATCTCCGATGAACAGAAGAAAATATACGCCGCGGGCAGGGATGTCCTGGATCTGCAGCGGATGTACCAGCAGCAGGCGGCTTATCTGTATCATGTGGAAGGCGCTTCCAGGGAGGATGCGGTCCACTATATGATGAAGGACGGCCTGATGAAGCAGATCGAGGCGGAAAACACCCTCCGTTTTGCAACACATCCGGTACAGCAGTATTATTATCCCAGCTATTATTACGGCCACTGGCTTGTGTACGAACTGTACGAGGCAATGCCTGAAGAAAAGCGCGGCGCATTCTTCCGGCTGCTTTATGACAGACCGCATACCAGTGAAACACTGATCATGGAGGCTTCCGAGCTGGCCGGCAGGGCACTGGATCCTCTGGCACGGTGGTAAACAGCCTGAATGTACGGGCTGAGTCACGGGACAGATTGCGTGACTCAGCCTTTTCTTTTGAAACGATCAATGCTATACTCTTTTCAGATATTCAGCATAGCTGGACAGGGTCACAAACACACCGTGCAGGTTTTCAGAAGGGAGATTTTTAGACATGAATCAGCAGCTCAGAAAAGACGCGGATGCGATCATCAAGGCGAGCCTGCAGGCAGTGCTTCCGGATAACGCTGTTGCCAGGGCTCTTCAGTCGTACAAAAATGAAGAGGGAAAGACCGTCCTGGTCGCGGCAGGCAAGGCAGCCTGGCAGATGGCAAGCGCCGCCGTGAAAGTGCTCGGGAAGGTGGACGACGGCATCGTCGTAACAAAGTATGAACATGTGATGGGGGAGATCCCCGGTGTTGACTGCTATGAGGCAGGCCATCCCGTTCCGGATGAGAACAGCTTTTCGGCGACCGGCAAGGCGCTGGAGAAGGTCAGCGGCCTCACGGAAAAGGATACCGTTCTTTTCCTGCTCTCCGGCGGCGGCAGCGCGCTCTTTGAACAGCCGCTGATCCCGGGGGAGGAGCTGCAGGATATCACGAAGCAGCTTCTGGCCTGCGGCGCGGATATTGTGGAGATGAATACGCTCCGCAAGCGCCTGAGCAGCGTCAAGGGCGGCAAGTTCGCGCTGGCCTGCGCGCCGGCAAAAGTGCTGGCCATTGTCCTTTCCGACATCATCGGCGACCCGCTGGATATGATCGCCAGCGGACCGGCGTATCCCGACACCTCCACCTGTGAGGAAGCACTGGCGATCGTGAAGAAGTATGGCCTTAAGCTGACGGATCAGGCCATGGAACTGCTCGGAAAGGAAACCCCGAAGTCCCTTGACAATGTGGAAACGCAGATCACCGGCAGCGTGAGGGAACTCTGCGCGGCAGCCGCCGTGAAATGTGAGGAACTGGGATATGAACCCATCCTGCTGACCGACCAGCTTACCTGCGAGGCGCGGGACGCGGGCAGCTTCATGGGCAGCATCCTCCGCACCCACGCCGGGAGCGGCAGGAAGACGGCCTGGATCGCAGGCGGTGAGACCGTGGTGCACCTGACCGGAAAAGGACTCGGAGGCCGCAACCAGGAACTGGCGCTCGCGGCGGCACCCGCTGTTGCAGGCCTGAAAGGCGCGGC
>JAGCAV010000414.1 GCA_017652545.1 Lachnospiraceae bacterium | reverse complement strand
GAAAGACTGGTACGATCAGGCTTCTATGACTTAGCCTTAGCGTACCAGTCGGTGCACGTCAACTATTGAAACCGCCGTGTACCGAACGGTACGCACGGTGGTGTGAGAGGACGGAGGTTAATCACCCCCTCCTACTCGATTCGCGGACCTTCGTTCCGGCTCTACATTTGTTCACTTTTTCTTTGGAGACAAATAGAGATGAGTGTGATAACATGATGATGCCAGGATCTCAAAGACATGAACCGATCATGCTTGCATGAATCGGCTCATGTCCTTGAGATCCGCCCGAACATGAGCAAGCAGCGGTTTTCCTGACGCAGTCGGGAAAACCAGCGGATTGCGAATGGTCGGAGGATTGCGAAGCAATCCGTGGCATCATCAGAAAGCCTGGCAAAGCCAGGATTGCGAATGGTCGGAGGATTGCGAAGCAATCCGTGGCATCATCATAATGAAGAAACCCATCTTATCAATAAAGGACAATAAAACATGGCAGACAAAAAAGTGCTCCTTACCGGCGGAGGTACCGCCGGACATGTGACACCCAACATCGCGCTGCTTCCTGCGCTGAGGGAGAAGGGCTATGAGGTGTTTTATATCGGATCCCATGCGGGAATCGAAAAGCAGCTGATCGAGAATCAGGGGGTACGCTACTACGGCGTATCTTCCGGTAAACTGCGCCGGTATTTCGACTGGAAGAATTTTACGGATCCTTTCCGGGTGCAGGCCGGATATATGCAGGCCAGGAAGATCCTGAAGAAGGAGAGACCGGATGTGGTCTTTTCCAAAGGCGGATTCGTGAGTGTTCCGGTATGCGCGGCAGCAGCCAGGCTGAAGATTCCCGTGATCATCCATGAATCGGATATGACGCCGGGTCTGGCCAATAAACTGGCTTTCCGGACGGCATCCAGGGTATGCTGCAATTTCCCGGAAACGATAAAATACCTTCCGAAGGGGAAGGCTGTACTGACAGGTTCCCCGATCAGGCAGGAGCTTCTGCAGGGAGATCCGGAAAAGGGAAGGGCTTTCTGCGGATTTGGAGATGGCCGCCCGGACGGGCAGCACAAACCCACACTGCTGATCATCGGCGGCAGCCTTGGTTCCGTTGCCGTGAATAAGGCTGTGCGGTCGATTCTGCCGCAGCTTCTCCCTGATTTTGATGTGATCCATCTGTGCGGAAAGGGAAATCTGGATGAAAGCCTTGACGGAACGGACGGGTACGTGCAGTACGAGTACATCCAGGATGAACTGCCGGACCTGTTTGCGCTCAGCGACGTGGTGATCTCGCGCGCCGGCGCCAATGCGATCTGCGAACTGCTGGCCCTGCGCAAACCGGCTGTTCTGATCCCGCTTTCGGCAGCGGCCAGCCGGGGAGACCAGATCCTGAACGCACGCTCCTTTGAAAAGCAGGGGTTTGCCAGGATGATCGAGGAAGAGCAGGTGACGGATGAGGTGCTCCTTGCGGCAGTCAGGGAGCTGTATGAGAACCGCGACAGCTACATAGCGGCGATGGAAAAGAGCGAGATGGGAGACGCCATCGGGACGATCACAGCTATGATCGATGAGCTGGCGGGAGCAGGGAAGTAACCCGGAGACCGGCAACTTAAAAGCAGTCAAAAATTGCACGATGACTGCCGAAGTGATTGCAAAAAGGAATACAGAGAGGAAATCAGAGGCATGAAACTTACAACCAGGCAGAAAATTGCGTTCGGAATCGGCGCAGTGGGGAAGGATATGGTCTATTATCTGTCCTCCTCCTATGTTATGTACTATTACAAGGATATCATCGGTCTGTCCGCTTCTTTTGTAGGCCTGATCCTGATGATTGCCCGTATTTTTGACGCCGCCAACGACCCGTTCATGGGCGTGCTGGTGGCCAGGACAAGAACCCGCTGGGGCCGGTTCAGACCGTGGCTGGTTTCGGGGACGGTGCTGAACGCCTTCATTCTGTACGCCATGTTCTCGGCGCCGAACATCAAAGGGACGGCCATGATGGCGTTCTTCGGAATTGTCTATATTCTGTGGGGCATGACCTATACCATGATGGACATCCCCTACTGGTCCATGATCCCGGCGATCACATCCACGCCGGCAGATACGGAGAACCTTTCCGTCATCGGCAGGACCTGCGCAGGGGTGGGCTCCGCGCTGATGGCCATGAGCACCATGCTGCTGGTGGGATTCCTGGGCGGCAAGTCCGAGCGGCTCGGCTTCTCCAGGGTGGCGATGATCGTGGCGGTCATCTTTGTTGTGACGGAACTGATCTGTGCCTCTTCTGTCCGGGAAAGGGAGAACACCTCCATGCAGACATCCTCTGTAAAGGAGATGTTCCGGGCGCTCTTCTCCAACGATCAGGCGCTGGTTGTGGTAATGGCCATCGTTCTGATCAACAGCGCGCTGTATATTACCTCCAACCTGGTCATTTATTTCTTTAAATATGACATGGGCGGTGCGGGCTGGAAGGGCAATTACACCCTGTTCTCGACGGTAGGCGGCGCCTGCCAGATCCTGGGCATGATGGTGGTCTATCCGCTTCTGCGCAAAAAGCTCACAAACACAGCCGTTTTCAGGTGCGCGATCGGCGCGGCTGCCGCGGGCTATGTGATCCTGCTGCTGCTGTGCCTGACCGGAAGCGCAGCCAGTCTCCCGCTTCTGTTCGTACCGGGCGTACTGATCTTTGCGGCGAACGGAATTCTTTCCGTGCTGACCACCGTGTTCCTGTCCAACTCTGTGGACTACGGTGAACTTAAATCCGGGCACAGGGATGAGAGCGTGATCTTTTCCATGCAGACCTTTGTGGTCAAGGCGGCTTCGGGCGTGTCTGTATTCATTGCCGGAATCGGTCTGGATCTGATCGGCCTGGTCGGCAATACGGATGATACCGGTGAGATCGCGCAGCAGAGCGCATCTACCCTGACTGGGCTCCGCCTGCTCATGACGATCATGCCGATGATCCTGCTGATCCTTGCGATCTGGGTGTTTGTACGAAAATTCAAACTGACAGACGAGGTCGTGGAAGAAAATTCAAGGAAACTGGCAGGCCGTAAATAGAGTGTGGAGTTTGAAGAGTTGAGAGTGGAGCTTCAGAAGCGTCTGAAGCGTTGAGACGGGAGCCTGACAGGCAGTACAGGAATGGGAAGCCGCTGACAGTGAATCATCATAAACGGCAGAATGAGCGGGGTGGAAGATCATGAAGCTGACATTTTTGGGAGCCACGCACGAGGTTACGGGAAGCTGCTATTATCTGGAGGCATGCGGGAAACGGATCATCATTGACTGCGGCATGGAGCAGGGAAAGGACTGGTTCGTGAACCAGCCTCTGCCGGTCGGTCCCGGTATGGTCGATATGGTGCTGCTCACCCATGCGCACATTGATCATTCCGGAAAGCTGCCGCTTCTGGTGAAGCAGGGGTTTAAGGGACAGATCTTTGCCACGGAGGGTACCCAGGAACTGTGTGACATCATGCTCCGTGACAGCGCACACATCCAGGAATCTGAGGCGGAATGGAAGAACCGGAAAAACCTTCGGGCCGGCAAACCGGAAACAGAGCCGATGTATACCACGCAGGACGCGCTCGACACCATGAAGTGCTTTGTCGGGATACCCTATCGTGAAGAGAGATACATTGCGGAAGGCATCCGGATCCGCTTCATGGATGCCGGACATCTGCTCGGCTCCGCCAGCATTGAGATCTGGATCAACGAGGATGGAAATGAGAGAAAGCTGATCTTCTCCGGTGATATCGGAAATACGGACCAGCCGCTGATCAAGGATCCCGAATATCCGGAGGAAGCCGATTATGTGGTGATGGAATCCACATACGGAGACCGTTCCCACCCGGTGCCGGAAGGTCTGGAAGGCCAGTCGCTGCAGGCTTTCTACGTCCGATCCCTGGCACAGGTGCTGCAGGAAACCTTTGACAAGGGAGGCAATGTCGTCATCCCGTCCTTTGCCGTTGGCAGGACGCAGGAGATGCTGTATTTCATCCGGCAGATCAAGGAAGAAAAGATGATCCGGGGACATGACGGCTTTGAGGTCTGGGTCGATTCACCGCTGGCGATCGAAGCGACGACCATTTTCCAGAAGAGGATGTTCTTCGACTTTGACGATGAAGCCATGGAGATCCTGAACCGGGGGGTAAATCCGATCGGCTTTGAGGGATTGAAGGTAGCCGTTTCATCGGAGGATTCCAAGCTGATCAATGAGGACGAAAAGCCCAAGGTCATTCTCTCCGCCAGCGGCATGTGTGAAGCCGGCAGGATCCGTCATCATCTGAAACATAACCTGTGGCGCAAAGAATCGACCATTCTGTTTGTCGGATATCAGAGCGAGGGGACCCTGGGGCGTCTGCTGCTTGACGGCGCTGAAAAGGTTAAGCTGTTCGGGGAGGAGATCACGGTCTGTGCCCGCATCCTGCAGCTGCCCGGCATCAGCGGACACGCAGACAATAACGGTCTGATGAAGTGGATCGGCTCTCTGCAGAAAAAACCGAAGAAGGTCTTTGTGACGCACGGCGAGGACCAGGTGACGGTCATTTTCGCGAACAGGGTAAAGGAGGAGCTGGGGTTTGACACCTATGCCCCCTACTCGGGAACCGAATTTGATCTTGTGAGCGGAGAACTGATCTATGAGGCGCTGCCGGTCCCGATCGAAAAAGAGGAGCCGGCTGTCTCCGGTTCCGGGGAGAAAGGCAGCTCCGGTATCTGGAAGGATGCTGCCTCACTCGGTTCGGAAACCGGAGAGGGCAGGTACGCAGAGAAAGATAAAAACAGGAGCACGCCGGCCTATGAAGCCCTGGTTGAGATGGGCAATGCCCTGATGCGGACGATCCGTCAGAACAAGGGCGGGGCAAACGGAGACCTGAAAAAGTTCGCTTCACAGATCGAGAAACTGATCCGGAAGTGGGAAAGATAATAGAAGAGTGAAGTTTGGAGAGTTGAGAGTGGAGCTTCCGCTCAGAGAAGCGGTTGGAGAGTTCAGAGTTGAGAGTGGAGTGATCACGGCTTACGAAGATCGGATATGGCAGGAAGTGAGATACTGAAAAAGCAAAGAGGCAGAACCACCGGCCTGCGCATGGCGCGGGCTGTGTTTCTTATGCTTGCGTTTCCGGTCCTGGCCGGAGTGCTGACCGGCTGCGCGCAGCTGAACGCCGCCGCGACCCAGCTGGGCCTGATCGAAAGCCCGTACTATCACCTTGGTGACACTTCGTGGGACCACGGCGGGATCGAAGAATACTATTTCAACCAGATTCCCAGCGAGGAGAACGAGGTATACCGGGAGCTGTACGAACGGCTGAAGAACTATGAAGATGAGGCAACGCTGTTCGCCCATCTGCCCACAGAGAAATTCTGGGAGGCATACTACGCTGTCCTGGCGGATCATCCCGAGTTTTTCTGGATCGGAAGCAATATCGAAGTGTCCGAATCCGCACTGACGGGCGAGGTGGTCAATTACCGGATCTCGGTCACCGTCCCCCTTGAAGAGCGGGAGGCGATGCGGCTTTCCCTGGAAAGCGCAGCGGATGAGTGCATCAGCGGGATACCGGCAGACGCCACCGACTATCAGAAGATCAGGTATGTCTATGAGTATCTCATCAACACGACCGACTACGTGCCGGGCAGTGACAGCGACCAGAATGTGCAGAGCGCACTGCTGTACCACCGGTCGGTGTGCGCCGGATATTCCAGGGCGTTCCAGTATATTCTGCACCGGATGGGACTTTTCTGCACGTATATCACGGGCCGCACCTCAGAAGGAGGAGACCACGCCTGGAATGTTGTGCGGATAGACGGGGCGTATTATAATGTGGACGTGACCTGGGGGGATCCTGTTTTTACCGGGGATTCCCAGGGGATCGCGCGTTCGTCCATGAACTACAATTATCTTTGTGTGTCGGACGCGGAGCTCGCCGGGACACATACGGCGGATATATCCGTTCCCCTGCCGGTCTGTACGGATGAAAGTTATAATTACTACCGGCTGAACGGGATGTATTATGAGGTCTTTGACTATGACCGGATCCATCAGGCGCTGATGGACAGCGTGTACGCGCAAAACAGCAGCATCAGCATGAAATTCGCCGGGCGGGAGGATTATGACACGGCCGTCTATGAACTGTTTTCCAACGGCCTCATCTCCGATGCCGCCAGGTATCTGATGGAGATCAACGGAACGTCTTCCTGGAATTACAGCTATCATACAGAGGATGCATTTCTTCTGATCACGATCTATTGGTAAGGAATATGAAGAGAACACTGATCAAAGCAAGGAACCTGATCCTGCATATTCTGTTTCTTGCGGCACTTTTTGCAGGCGCCGTTCTGTTTTTTGAGCGGACGATCAACCGGCTGACGCCGGACGCGGCGGAGACCATGGCGGATTCAACATTTCCGCTTATCTATATGGAAAGGAACGGGATCCAGTTCAACTGCCTGCATGGATTTTCACGGGAGATGGATCACGCCTTTATCCGGGACAGCATTACGCCGCTCAGCTCAGACCGGCAGATCGGGATCGCGGCGAGGACATTCGGGGCGTCCATCGAGAGCATTTCCTATGAGGTGCTCACGCTCGACGGGGAGGAAAGCCTGGAGAACACCCAGGTGATCAAGACGGAATCGGATAATGAGTATGTCCGGGCGCAGTTAAAGCTCCAGAGCACATTCCTGATGAACCGGGAATACCTGCTGAAGATACATGTGGTCAGCGGGGGCAGACCGATCTGGTATTACACGCATATCCTTCTGATGGATGGCCTGCATGCCGATGAATACCTGAATTTTGTCAGCGGATTCTATGACAAGACCGTGAACGGGACGGATCTTTCGAGCATCGGCGCGGCAGTGGAACCGGACGAGACAACGGACATTGAAGCGACGCTGGCCTTCATGGACATTCACGACAGCGTCAATCAGCTGACATGGGATCAGCTGCATCCGCAGATCTATTATAAGCCGACGCCCCGTATTACGGAGATCAACACCAAGACCGGAACGCTTACCTGTGATTACCGGATATCCTCGATGAACGAGAGCGGGGTAAATGAAGTCTTCAATGTGAAGGAATATTACCGCGTGCGTTTCACGGACAGCCGTGTCTTCCTGCTGAATTTCGAGCGGACGACGGACGAGGTGTTCAATCCGGAAAACAATGTGCTGGAAGAGTCCGGCATCCGGCTGGGCATTACCGGCAAGGATGTGGACTACATGGCGGATGAGCGGGGCAGGGTCATTGCCTTCGTCCAGGAGAATGAACTGTGGAGCTATGAGCGCGG
>JAGCAV010000413.1 GCA_017652545.1 Lachnospiraceae bacterium | reverse complement strand
TGGTAATTGGCGCGGATATCCGCCGCGCTCATCCCGGAAGCGCGCTCAAGCCCCAGCCAGGAGATGTCCAGCTCATAGATCCACCGCGCGTTGAGCACAAGCACGACCGCCAGCGTGATCAGGAATACCGCCAGGCATACACCCGCCAGCACACTCAGCGCTTTTTTCTCTCCGGTTTTCTTTCCTGTCCCTTTTCTCATATCTTTTACATTCTACAATGGAACCCGATTGTTTACAAGCATTGTATCTTTCAGGCAGTCCGGAGAATACATAAGGAAGGGCCGGTTTATTCACCAGCCCTTCCTCACAGAAGAGAAGCATCTCTCTTCTGACATGTATTCAATGTTTCGCGCTATGTGTCAGCTGGTCTGATCTTCTCCGGTCTGACCTGCACAGGTCTCCGGACAGATCCCTCTGTTACTCGGTCACAGCCTCCGTCAGGTCTTCTTCACCGGCAGCCTCTGTCACAGCCTCCTCAAGTGCTCCCTCTGTCACAGCTTCCTCAGCTTCTTCAAGGAGATCCTTGTTCTCTTCTGTGATGATGGTGAAGCGGCCCTGTCCGTAAGGATCTGCGTATTCCTCGGGGACAACTCCGTTGAGCGTGTTCTTGATATAGTCAACAACGACATCATGGTCGATGATGTTATCCTCGCCCTCAGCCGGAACCAGGACCTTGCAGCCCTTGAACATGGTCATACCATCGCCGTATTCCTGAGAATAGTAGGTGTTGATCGCCAGCTTGTAATTCTTTTCGAGATCCAGCGGCTCATCTCCGACCATCACGTTCTTCACGCGGTACTCACCGTCAACAGAAACGAACTCACCGTCGCTGTTCACATTGACGCTGGAGGGGATCGTTGAATCGATCATATAGCTCATACCGGACGGCAGGATCCAGCCGCCGCACTCTTCCGGATACAGATGCGCGCCCATCTCCAGCATATCCAGGATGACCTGGCCGGGAACTTCCACCACGCCGGTGGGGGTGTTCCACGGATAGACTGTGATGATGTCCATGAAGTTGATCTCGCCCTCTTCGATATTGGCGCGGATGCTTCCGCCGTTCAGAACTGCGATGTCCGCGTCAAAGTAATTACGGTACACATCAGAGAGGAAATCGCCAAGGTTCGTCTCAGACTTACGGATCAGACGCTCTTCTGTCTCAGGATCATAGATCACCAGATCGAAGTCTGTGGTTCCTTCCACGACGAACAGATAAGCAAACATATCTTCAAGTTCCTGAACCGCGTCATACACCTCATTGTACTCATCGGTAGCTTTCTCATCATCAGTGATCCTGTCGACAAGACCTGTGGAGATCGTGATCGTTCCGTCTTCCGCCACATCCATCTTCATCAGGCCGATGTGCTCAAGCTTTGTACCCGTGGAAGAAACGAGAACATCCTCGCCGTCCTTGTTCTGCACGACATTTCCGGGAATTACGCTGTGTGCATGTCCATCCAGGAATGCGCTGATACCGGTGGTATTTTCGATCACAGCCTGTGAAGACCACAAAGGCTCGACACCGGTGTCGCCCATATGCCCGAGAGCGATGACGATATCCGCGCCATCCGCATAGGCAGCATCGACTGCTTCCTGCACATCATCGTACAGATCCTGCGGTGTCTCAGCATCGAAACCATAGATATAGTTTCCATCCTCATCCTGGAAGTAGGTGGGAGTGGATTTCGCAATTGTTTCCGGAGTGGTCATGCCGACATAACCGACTGTCAGTGTCAGACCATTCACATCGTACTCTTCCAGCGTATAGCCGTCAAAGATCGGCTCACCTGTTCTGTTGTCAATGAAGTTCGCGGAAATGAATTCGGCGCTGGCATTGTTGGCATAATCCAGGAACACGTCCATGCCATAATCAAATTCATGGTTTCCGGGGATCAGGACATCGTAGTCCACCATCTCCATCAGATCCATTGCAGCCTGGCCGATCGTCTCTGTCGTGACAACGCTGCCCTGAATAGCATCGCCGAGATCGACTGTGGTCACTTCAGCAGCTTTCTCCATCACATCGGCCTTCACGCCTGCCAGACCGGCATAGCCAAGGCTTCTGGAAGAACCGGAATAATCCTTATCTGCGCTGATACCGCCGTGTACATCATTGTTGTAGAGAACGACAATATCACTGTCATCGATCTCGAAATCATCAACTGTTCCTCTGATCGGCTCTTCGTTCAGCTCGACCTTGAATTCAACCTTCTGCTCTTCTTCCTCAGTAGCTGCTTCGCTCAGATCCTCAAGATCTTCCTCTTCTGCCGTCTCGCTCAGAGCTTCCTCAGCCGCTTCCGTAACAGCTTCCACAGCCTCGGTCTCCTCTTCCGCTTCTTCCGTCACAGCCTCAGCAGCTTCTGTTTCCTCCTCAGAAAGGCTTGCAGCCGCAGCCACTGCGCTGGCGCTTTCCACGATGCCCGCGCCCTGTTCCTGAGCAGCCTCTGTAACGACTTCTGTCGCCTCTTCGATTTCTGCCGGCGCCTCTGAAACAGCTTCTTCTACTTCCGCTGCCTCAGTGACAGCTTCTTCAACTTCTGCCGCTGCTTCTGAAACAGCTTCCTCGACTTCTGCTGCCGCCTCTGAAACAGCTTCCTCGACTTCTGCTGCC
>JAGCAV010000412.1 GCA_017652545.1 Lachnospiraceae bacterium | reverse complement strand
GTCAACATCGAAAACATCGACGGACAGATGGCACAGCTGACCATTGATGCCGGCGGGAAATCCTTCATCCACGAGCTGATGGATGAGTTTACACAGATCATCGGAGAAAAAGGCGGTCTCATCCTGACGGATACACCTGCGACAGGACTTCTGAATGACGGGACTTCCGTGACCGGCGTGACAGCACAGCCCAAAGGCCAGGAAGCGTTCTCAATCAGCGCACCGAAGGTCGTCCTTGCCTCCGGCGGTTTTGCGGCCAATGCCGAGCTGGTTGAAAAGTATCTGCCTTACGCGGCAGGCGCCAGGTTCACCGGCCTTCCCGGCAAAACAGGTGATGCCCTTGCCTGGATCGAGGAAGTGGACGGACAGACCAGGGAGCTGGATAATCCGGTGTCCTCTTTCTATGCGGTCAGCCCGACAACAGGCTATATGTCCGAGTTCTCCTTTGTTCCCGCCAACTTCATTGATGCGAACGGCGACCTGATCACAGAGCTGAAGGATTACAACAAAGGCGCGATGGCATGCTTCGAGGCGCTCGGCAAAGAGACGTTCTACACTGTCTGCACGCAGGCGGAAGTGGAAGCCGGCTATTCCCAGCAGATCTTTGATCACATGGAAGAGGCAAAGAGCGTGTTCAAATTTGAAGGCATTGATGCCGTGCAGGCCGAATACGGCATGCCGAACCTGAAGGATACCCTGACAGAGCTCGGCTATGCGGAAGATGAAGTCTACTATGTCGGACCTTCCACGGCTGCCATCTATGGTACCTGGGGCGGCATCATGGTAGATGACGGTTACCGTGTGCTCAATAACAGCGACGAAGCGATCCCCGGACTGTACGCTGTGGGCAACGCGATCGGCGGAGCCGGAAACGGCGCCGGACTCAACTACGGGTATCAGGTGGTTAATTCCATCCTTGCTGACTGAGTTTTGATGTATGTGAAATCAAATTGAAATAATAAGCAAACGACCGGCAATCCTCCCGGAGGTCCTGAACGGACTTCCGGGAGGATTTTTTGTTTTACAGGATCCTTTTCGGGAGTAAGTCTCCGGTCATTGTTTATTCGAAAGATTCGAAAGATTGTGCTATGATAACGGTAGTAAGTGGTGCCAAATGGGAGGTCATCAATGGCGGAAGATGGTCTGATCCTTTCTCAATTTGAATATGAACATCTCCTGGAAGAGATCCATAAACTCCAGGCCAGGATCGCGGAGCTGACCGCCCTGCGGGATGACCTGGTTTATCACGTATGCCCTTCGCTGAGGGCGGAATACGATGAAAAGATCGTCTCCCTCGAACGGGAACTGATGGCAGCCAACATGTATCTGCGTGAGCTGCAGCGGACCGTCGAGATCCTGCAGGCGCAGATGAATCAGCAGCAGGAACCTTCCGTGGAAGAGGCGCAGGAACAGGCGAGGAAAGAGAATAAGGAATACGAGGATAACCTGAACCGTCAGGCGGAAGAAGCCAGGGAATTCAGGAAGAAATGGGAAGAGTCCCAATGGGCAAAGCATGACCGGGAGGAGCGGGAGGCCAGGGAAAAAGAAGCGCAGGAAGCCAGGGAGAAGGAGCAGCAGAAGAAGAAGGACGAAGAAGCGCATAGAGAAGGAGAGGAAGGAAATCCGGAAGCGGAGAAGGATCGCCTGAACGGGGAACAGGATCACCCAAACGGGGAGAAGGACAGACAGCAGGAGCAGACTTCAGATGAGAACAGCGCCGGCCGAAGGGACGACCCGGAGGATAACGGCAGACCCAAAAAGGAAGAGACGATAGCGGAGAAGATCAGGCACCTGTACCGGAAGATCATCAAGCGCCTGCATCCCGATGTGAATCCGGACCTTACGGAGCATGAGAAGGAACTGTGGAACCGGGCTGTGAAGGCACAGCAGGAAGGCGACCTGAAGGGGCTGGAACGGATCTGGGATGAACTGTCCGGGATGGATGCCCCGGAAGAAATGTTTGATGACACGCCGGAGGGAAGAACAAAACTCAAAGAGCTGCTTGAAAAGCTGAAGGTCAGGCTGCGCCTTCTGGAGCTGGAAATCGATCACATCAAGTCCGATTTCCCGTATAAGATGAAGGCTTTCCTGGAAGACCCGGTCGCGGTGGAGGAAGTCCGGCGCGGGATGCTGTCGAAGATCGACAATGTACGGGAGATGAACCGCCAGCTTGAGACATTTATCGAAGAACTGAAGGAGAAACTCCGGAAGGGTGAGAAGCTATGAACAGCAGGGAGCAGGATAACAGGGAGCAGGATAAAAAGAAAAATGACCTTTCGGAACGGGAGGCATTTGCCCTGTCAGAGCCGGAAAAAAGCGGCGCTTCCCTTACGGAACTGATGCATGCGGGGATGGGAATACCATCCCCGTTTATGAAAGACATCTACCTGCTTCGCCAGGCCATTGTGGGAACCAGATATCTTGGCGGTTCGGATGAACTCGTGGAAGATCTGCTTCCGGGAAGCAGGGTCTCTTTTGTCGCCGAACCTGACAACGAATATGATGAACATGCGATTATGGCGCTGGACAGCCGGGGACGGAAGCTCGGGTATATTCCCAGGCATGAGAACGCGATCATCGGAGCGCTTCTGAAAGCCGGAAAGAGCATCTACGGCATCATGCCGGATAAGCAGCCCGCGTATGGGGGTGTGGCACCCGGATCGGAGAAAACGCCTTTTTCAATCTGGGTGGATCTGTACATGAGAGAATTCGCTCTGCCGGATGACCTCTCTCAGATCCCCAGGCAGGGATATCAGGGTTCCTATGCCGTGGCGGATTTCATCCCGTGGAAT
>JAGCAV010000041.1 GCA_017652545.1 Lachnospiraceae bacterium | reverse complement strand
TCCGGGAAATATTCCTGTTCGAAGGTCAGTACCTCATCGGGCATATCCGCCAGCATCTGCTGGGTATGGCGGATAAGGTCATCAAGTCCCTCACCTGTTACGGCGCTGATCGGGAACACCTTAACGCCGAGCGGTTCCAGTTCACGTTTCAGACGCTCGACGGGATTCTCCTCGCCTTCTTCCGTATAGATCGCGTCGATCTTGTTGGCGGCTACGATCTGAGGACGGTTTTTCAGGTCGGCGTTGTAGAGCTCAAGCTCCCGGTTGATCCGGAAAAAATCATCAAGCGGATCCCGGCCCTCGGTTCCGGCCGCATCCACCATATGGATCATCAGTTTTGTTCGCTCGATATGTCTCAGGAATTCATGTCCCAGCCCGGCGCCCTCACTGGCCCCTTCGATCAGACCCGGAATATCCGCGATCACAAAGCCTTTTCCGTCTCCGGTATCGACGACCCCGAGATTGGGAGAAAGCGTTGTAAAATGGTAATTGGCGATCTTGGGCTGTGCGTTTGTCACCCGGGAAAGCAGGGTTGATTTTCCCACGTTCGGGAAACCGACCAGTCCGACATCCGCGATCATTTTAAGCTCCAGAATAACCTCAAGCTCGATCGCTTCCTGACCGGGCTGCGCGTATTTGGGTGCCTGCATGGAGGAGGTGGCATAATGCATGTTGCCGTTTCCGCCCCTGCCGCCGCTTAATACGATCTGCCTGGTATTGCCGCCTGAAAGGTCGGCGATCACTTTTCCCGTGGCGGCTTCATGGATGACGGTCCCCTCCGGGACTTTCAGGACGATGCTTTCGCCGTCCTTGCCGTGGCATCTTCTCTTTCCGCCTTCCTCACCGTCAGTGGCGGAAAATTTCCGCCTATGGCGATAATCGTAGAGCGTGTTCAGACCCTTGTCGACTTCAAAGATCACATCGCCGCCCCTGCCGCCATCGCCTCCATCAGGTCCTCCGTCGGGGACATATTTTTCACGGCGGAAGCTGACATGACCGTCGCCGCCCTTGCCGGAACGAATGATGATTTTTGCTCTGTCTGCAAACATAACGATCTCCTGCTCAAGTCAAAAAAGCTGCGAGAAAAATACATCCCGCAGCAGTTTCTTCAATCCTAACAGCTTTCTTATTCGGCAGCAACCGGATGAACGGAGCATCTGGTTTTATACTTGCCTTTTCTCTCGAACCTGACCACACCGTCTGTCAGGGCGAACAGCGTATCATCTCCGCCGATGCCGACATTTGTGCCCGGATGGATCTTGGTCCCGCGCTGTCTGTACAGAATGTTTCCGGCCTTAACGAACTGGCCGTCTGCTCTCTTTGCTCCAAGCCTCTTTGATTCGGAATCACGGCCGTTCTTTGTGGAGCCAACGCCCTTTTTATGAGCGAATAACTGAAGGTTCATTTTTAACATGTTATGCACCACCTTTGTCATTAACTTTTTTCTCTCCTATTTCCAGGAAAGAATTTCCGTAAGTTTCCCCGATCGATCGAAGTCCAAGCGCCAGACTGTCAAGAAGCAGCATGCTCTTCTCACCGGCTGTTCCCTTTACTCTGAAAGAAAGATGACCATCACCTTCTTCGACTTCAAAATGATCATCCGTAAAAGCCTCGATGGAATTGACGGTATTGATCATCAGTGCCGAAACAGCGCTGCACACGATATCATTTCCGGCATCTGCGTATCCGGCATGCCCGTCACTGGTAAAGCCTACATATCTTCCGCTTTTTGTCAGAAGCCTGATCCTGATCATATCGTTTCAAAAGTTCAGCCGTTGATCTTCTCGATCCTGACCTGTGTGTACTGCTGCCTGTGACCCATCTTTTTATGGTATCCGGACTTTCTCTTGTACTTGTAGACAATGACCTTTTTGCCTTTGCCGTTCTCAACTACAGTTGCTTTCACACTGGCCCCGGCCACATCGGCGCCAACCTTCAGAGCTCCGTCGCTCACTGCCAGAACCTGATCAAAGGTCACTTCCGCACCGGCCTCGGCGCCAAGCTTTTCAACGTTGATCACGTCGCCCTCTGATACCTTGTACTGTTTACCACCAGTTGCAATAATCGCGTACATATAGTACCTCCTGATAAAAAACTCGCCAGAATACGGTGGCGCCGAATGGGCGCACTTATACCCCTCTGAGCGGCATACCCTAGTATTCTATTCAAATTGGGGCGATTTGTCAACACGAACATTTCATAAAATAATGTACTGCATTTTGCCCAAATCCGGACAGTTAATGATTACAGGGATATGAATATTGACCAATTCTTCTTGACCATGTGCCATGAAATAGTTAAAATAAAGACGATACTATATCAGGCCATCATATAAGATAAGGAGGGAACGATTTATGAGGCATGTTAAAAGGACAGTCATCTGCCTTTCCTCAGCCATGGTACTGAGCCTGGGCCTGCTTTCCACAGCAATTGCTGATGAAGCGACCTTCTCTGCATCCGAGCAGGGAATGGGCGGAGCTGTCACAGTCACCCTGACAATGGACGGTGATCAGATCACTGCTGTTGACATTGACGCATCGACCGAGACGCCCGCAATCGGCGGCGCTGCTGCGGAAACACTTGCGCAGGCGATCCTTGATGCTCAGTCAGCCGAGTTCGATGGTGTGTCCGGCGCCACGATCACATCCGAGGCTGTTAAGAAGGCTGCGGCAAAAGCGCTTGAAGAAGCTGCATCAGGCGGTGCAGAGGAAGCAGCTGATGAAGGTGCTGATGAAGGCCTGACCTTCACCCCGGGTACCTATTCCGCAACAGCTGACGGGTATAACGGACCGGTTTCTCTGGACGTTACATTTGACGAGACAAACATCACAGACATCACCGTGACAGCCAGCGCTGAGACCGCTCAGGTCGGTACTGTTGCCTATGATCTTCTGATTCCCGCAATCATCGAAGCAAACGGCATCGGTGTTGATGGCGTTTCAGGTGCCACCTTCACCGGCAGAGCACTGAAGACCGCTGTTGCTGCTGCAGCAGAGGAAGCCGGTGTGTCAGATGCGGACGCATTCCAGAGCAACACGCTTGCAGTCGAAGCACAGGCTCCGATCGAAGGCACATGGGATGTCGTTGTTGTCGGCGGCGGCGGCGCAGGTATTTCAGCTGCGGCTCAGGCAGCACAGGACGGCAATACCGTTCTCCTGATCGAAAAGAACGCGCAGGTCGGCGGCAACACGCTCGTATCCGGCGGTCAGTATCAGTCCGTGATGCCGTATCTGGTATGGGATCCGGCTGATCCGGATGCAACCACCGGCGTTGGCTTTGACGGCAACACCTATGACAGAGTAAAATCCGTCCAGGGCTGCATCGACGAGCTGAAGATGATCCTTGACTGGAGCGAGGAGCCTTTCGACGAAGAATACTATGTGGACAACGAGTTCGTGGCAGGCGATGCGAAAGAGCTTTCAAAGCACGGCGTGCATGAGGAGTATCTCCCGATTCTTCAGGATCTGAAGAAAGAGATCCAGGAATACCTTGACTGGGCACAGCCGCAGCTGGATGCAGGCGTAGCCGAGAACCAGCTGACTCTGTTCTCCACCATCAACCTTCACATTTTCCAGACCTACTACGGCGGCCTGCGTCAGAGCGCTGACAAGAGCGAGTGGATCTACGGCGATGTTGACCTGGTTTCCCAGTTCATCAAAGACGGCCAGGATCTGAAGCCGTGGCTGGAAGACATGGGCGCGACCTTCATCGAAGACTCTCAGCAGACACTGATCGGTGCCCTGTGGTACAGAGAGAACGAGTTCATCGGCGCCAATGTGGATACCGACGGCGACGGCGAGACCGAGGAGTACGGCGGACGCTGGGGCACCTATTTCATGGCTCCCATGACCGAGTTCCTGAATGCCAACGAGGCAAACGCGGTCCTGCTCCGCACCACTGCTGAAGAACTGATCAAGGACGGCGACAGGGTTACCGGCGTGAAGGGTACCCGCTATGACGGCACGGAAGTGACTGCTCATGCCACCAAGGGTGTTATTCTTGCCACCGGCGGTTATGCTGCCAACATTGATATGGTTCTTGAAAACAACATTTACTGGTCAGAGGAATATCTGACTACGGCAACCAAGACCACCAACCGCAGCTCACAGGTCGGCGACGGCATCAATATGGCTGTAGCCGCAGGTGCTGATACGACAGGTCTTGGATTTACACAGCTGATGCCGATCTCCTGGGTCGACAACGGCAACCTGGCATTCGGCGGCGGCAACTATGCATGCTGGATCAACCCGATTACCGGCGAGCGTTTCGTTGATGAAGGTTCCGAGCGTGATGTTCTGTCTCTTGCTGAGTTCCAGAACGGTATCGAAATGAACGGCGTTAAGGGCGTATTCCTTGAGTTCTACAACAAGGAGCAGATGATGCCTGCGCCCATGCAGCTGGCTGAAGGCGACTATGAAGGCCGCTACTATCGCCGCACGATTAAAGAGCTTCCGGAGCTGTTTGAGGAGCTTGGCATTGAGGCTGATCCTGAGAAGGTCATTCAGACGATCCGTGACTATGATGCGGCTGTTATGGGTCAGGGTGAGTTCCCGAATGTCGGAAAAGCCATTGCTTCCCGCACAGTCGGTAATGTTGAGCAGAATGAGGACGGCACCTACAATGTCGACACCTACGATCTGGACAACGCGCTGCTTACCATCCGTCTGATGGCTCCGTCAACCCACCACACCATGGGCGGTGTCAAGGTCGACACAGAGCGTCACGTACTTGATCCGGATGGCAATGCAAT
>JAGCAV010000411.1 GCA_017652545.1 Lachnospiraceae bacterium | reverse complement strand
TTCGGGAACAGCAGGAAACCGCCGCTCTCTGATTCGGAGGAAAGGTTTTCCTCGGTGAATCTCTTACGTTCCAGGGCAAGGTCCTCCGGCTTCGCAAAATTGGAAAGCTGGGCCATAAATCTAAACGTTGATGCGTTTGTTACGGCCTCGCGGATTCCCTCCGCCTGCAGGTGGATGAGTCTCATCGTCTCATCCAGGGCCTCGTGGGTATCTCCAAAGAAATCATTTTTGTACTGATGTTTTGTCAGTACCGCGCACATGCTGAACCGTACGGCTCCCACCTGGCCATTGCTGAAATGGTAGCGCAGCCATGGTTCTTCCTTGTACTCCACGATCTCACACCTGGAAGGAAGGACCGGGAAGTATCCGGTGATGATCATCCGGTCATCAAAGACCGGTGTTACAAAGGCTGTGTTTTCCACGTCAAGGATGGTCGATAGTCTGTATAGGAACTGGCTGTTTGTCTGCCACTGGTTCATGCCCAGGTTGAGCTTATTCTGCAGTGATGGGTTGGCCGTCCCATATGACTCGATCTTCAGTTTACTGACATGCCTGGCCCTTGCGTCGATCGCCGCCCTTACGACCTCGCTCTCATAGATCGCGCCGCCCCATGAGGTGAATACGGGCCGGTATGCAGTCAGCGCGGTGAAGGTGTTGTATGCCTCACGCAGCGCCTTCTCCGATTCCTTCGCCTTGTCAGGGCGAAAGATTTTGTCAAATAACCCCATTGTTATCCCTCGTTCTTCAGCTGCGCGCCTATTTCTGCGTACCATTTCTGTCGCACACATATCGCGTCAGCAAGTGCAGCCGTGCCATCGATGTGGGCCGTCTGGTTGATCTTGACCAACCGCCCCCGGCCCCGTTCCGTATTCATCTTCACGGCCGAATTAAGTAGATGCATCTTCAGGAGATCGTTATCCCCTATGTATATTTTTTTATCCTTGATCAGGCCCTCCATTTCCTGAAGGACCGGCCAAAGGTTATCCCCCTGGAACACGTCATCACACTGGTATCCCTCTGATTCCATTTCCTTGATCAGGTACTGGGATGAATACCGGTCATATCCCACCTTCAGCGGATACAGCCTGTATTCACTCATGAGGTTATTGAACCATTGATGGCAGTCATGATAGTCCACGAAGTTGTCGCCGGAGAGCGACAGGAACCCCCGCTGCACATATGTCCAGTAAGGCACTCCGTCCCTCTCGGTCGCTTCGTCTATCTTCTGCGACGGCATCCAGAAGTGTGCGATCACATAAAGCGTCTCGTTCTTCTCCACTACCGCCACGGCAGCGGTAAGGTCAGTCGTTTGTGACAAGTCCAGTCCGCATACGCAGTAAGAGTTTCCGATCATGTCCATGTTCACCGGGTCCCCACTGATTGATTCAACCGCAGGAGCCGGGAGCCATGCCAGGGAAGAGTTCTGTTTTATGTTGCAGTATTTGCACATGAACTCTGCCTTCTTGGAGAGTGACCCCTCCGCGATGGCGATCTCTTCCAACATGTAGTCAACCGATACCGATACGCCCAGGTTCGGGTTGGACTTTCGCAGTTCGTTTATGTCATTCCATTTCTCCACATCGTCGATCATGTAGAGGAACGGGAGCAGTTTCTTTTCCTTCGAGTCACCCAGCAGGAACCGGGTGGCCCTCTTCATCAGTTCGTCATATATTCCGTCAGAGATATAACCGGCAGTGGTACAGGATAAGAGGATGCCCTCCGGCCTGGCACCCATTCCGGATTTCATTACCTCATACTGCTTGAGGCCTGCGTCCCCCTGCCAGGCGGCCACCTCGTCGCAGATCGCCAGGGACGGATTGAAACCGTCCGACTTCTTGGCGGAGAATGCGATCTTCTTGACCGTGGAGTTGGTCCCCGGTATGGACAGATCCGTCTGCCGGTGGCGGGCCAGCATGGAGTCGTCATTGATCAGGCGCCTCTGCGAGTCCTTCTGTTTGACCTCGTCTCTTAATTCCTGCCATTCCGGATCAAGGGTCGTCATCATCCAGATGTCATTGTATACAAGGTCAGCCTGGTCCAGCTTCGGAGCGATGCAGAAGACCCTGGCGCCGAAGCCGCCTTCAAGGTGGAAGGTGTAGGAACCGGTGGAGGATGCGATCTTCGACTTGCCGTTCTTCCTGGCGACCAGAAGCACGATCTCCCGGAACTGCCGGTACCCCTTCTCATCTACCAGGCCATACACACACGAGTAAAATGCTTTCTGCCAGACTTCCAGCTTCAGCGGACTCGGTGCGAGCGGGCCTTCTGTGTGAAAACAGTGGGTTTCAATCCAGTCAATGGCAGCGGCAGCCTTCTTCTGGTCGAAAAAGTACGCCTTTGCCTCCAGGTCGTGGATGATCTTCTCGTATATGAGCCGGATCCAGCGGCCTACGGTGTAAGTCCCGTCCTTAATCCCCTGGTAGTATGCGTAAATCCAGTTATCTCCGGCCATTCCGTCCCCATTTCCATCCATCTTTTTATCAACTCTTCGTTGGTTTATGTAAATTTAGAG
>JAGCAV010000410.1 GCA_017652545.1 Lachnospiraceae bacterium | reverse complement strand
CCGCAGATGTGGATCTATTCACCGACACAGGTCATTCCCTGTCTGGTGGTCATGACAGCCTGGGGTGCCGGCGGAACGGCAGTGATCTATCTGGCAGCCCTGCAGGGGGTTCCGCAGATCCTGTATGAATCGGTTTCACTGGACGGAGGAAATGCCTTCGACAGGTTCTTCCACATCACTGTGCCCATGATCAGCCCGATCATCTTTTACAATGTGATCATGGGTGTGATCAATTCCATGCAGATCTTCACACAGGGATATATCATGACCAAGGGCGGTCCCAACAACAATTCTCTGTTCTATGTGCTGCTTCTGTACAAGCGGGCCTTTGAGCAGACGACCATGGGCATTGCCTGCGCGATGGCCTGGATCCTGTTTGTGATCCTCGGCATACTTACAGTGATTAATTTTGCCATATCCAACAAATGGGTTTATTATGGAGGTGACTGATCATGAAACAATCTTTCAAATCCAGAATAACCCGGATCGGGATGTGGATATGTGTGATCCTTCTCTGCGTGATCAGTCTGTTCCCGTTTTTCTGGATGGTCCGTTCATCCCTGATGAACAAGACAGAAATCTTCGGAACACCGATGAAATGGTGGCCGAAGCAGGTGCAGTGGCAGAACTACAGGGATGCGCTTACACAGGTACCCTTTGCCAGATATTTTGCGAACTCGCTGTTTCTGGTGGCTGTGAATATCATAGGAAAGCTTCTCAGCTCCAGCCTTGTGGCTTTCGGGTTTTCCAGGATCGAGTTTAAAGGCAAAAAGATCTGGTTCGGAATCGTGATCGCCACGATGATGATTCCATGGAGTGTTCTTCTGATCCCGCAGTTCATGCTCTGGAATGTGGTGGGACTGTACAACACATATGTCCCGCTAACACTTCCCGCTTTCTTCCTGGACGGGTTCTACATCTTTCTGTTGCGGCAATTCTTTTCAACCCTCCCCAGAGACTATGATGAAGCTGCCATTATTGACGGAGCTTCGTATTTTACAATCTATTCAAGGATCATCATGCCCCTGTGCAAGCCTGCGCTGATGACGGTGTGCGTGTTCACCTTCATGAATACATGGAATGACTTTATCGGTCCCATGATCTATCTGAAGGATCCGAAAATGAGCACTGTTTCGCTGGGCCTGCAGATGTTCATCTCGCAGTATACAACGGAGTGGCATCTGATGATGGCGGCGGCCACGGTGGCTATTGTACCGATGATCATCATGTTCTTTATCGCCCAGAGATATTTTATCGAGGGAATGACTTTCGCGGGGATCAAGGGATGATCATCCCCTGTTTACACAGAGAGCGAGGATGAAGGATGAGCAGTTATCTGACCTGCCCTGAATATGAACAGCTGAAAAAGGAGTATATCCGCGGCTGGAAGACCTGGAATGTAAACAGCGTTTTTTCCTATGTGCACATGCCGGACGGACTGGCCCTGAATCTCTGCTTTAAGGAGTATCGGGACGGCAATTTCCTGCGGGATGCCCTGATCGGACGTTTTCCGACGGATGATCCGGAAGACGCCACAGAGGTTCTGTTTCCGGGAGATCATGCGGCAGATGACAGTTATACATCCATGCGCATGAAATGGTGCGGCCTGGAGGTCCTGGTTGAGAGCGCTGCCTGTGAGGATGCCTTTGCCCTGCTGGTCACGCCGCTTGTCCGGCAGTTTAAGCCCGCCGGGGTTTATCTGCAGGGCGGATATATGTGGAACCGGAAGGGCAGCGTGCAGCTGACGGATGAGGGGATGGCAGCTCATTCTTCAGAACAGGGGCAGGAGAGCGGAGGCGGGTCCTGGCTGGTTAAAACTTCCGCAGCCGTCCCGGAACCTGACCGGAACATACCCCTGACGGGTCCCTTCCTGTCAGCAGCGCTGACCGGACCTGTCGGTTTTTATGCCTGGCGTCAGAAAACGGGAAAGGGAGATTCCGGGGCAGCATCGGAAACGTCCGCTGCGGGCGGATGTAAGCAGGATACCATCCTTGACCGGGTCAGAGCACTCATTGAGGAGAAGAAAAGCCACCTGGCCGGGAGCTACGACGCGTACGGGGATCTGGGCTGGATGGCACAGGCGATGGAATGCGCTGTTTCCTGGGATACCGTCTATGACGCAAATTACGACCGGGTGATCTCGCCGGTCAGCCGGCTGTGGAGTATCCGGAAGGGCGGGTATGTGCTTTTCTGCTGGGACAATTTCTTTGCCGGCTATCTGGCAGGTTCTTTCAGCAAAGCGCTTGCGTACAGCAATGTCATTGAGATCGTCAATGAGCGGACACAGAACGGGTTTGTTCCGAATATGTCCTGCGGCAACGGACTGAAGACGCTTGACCGTTCCCAGCCCCCGGTGGGCTCGCGCATGGTCCTGGAACTGTATAAAAAATACACGGATCTGTGGCTTGTGAAGCTCCTATATCCCGCCCTGATGGAATGGAACACATGGTTCTGGAACAGCAGGCGGTCACCGTCCGGCGCATTCAGCTGGGGATCGGATCCCGTGCCGGTGAACTTCGGCAACCGCTGGGAAACGGACGGGGTGAACGGCCGGTTCGGCGGCGCGCTGGAATCGGGGCTGGACAATTCACCGATGTATGATGATATTCCCTTTGATCCTGAAAGCCACTGTCTGATGCTGGAGGATGTGGGTCTGACCGGTCTGTTCGTGATGGACTGTGAAGCGCTCGGCGAACTGTCACGGCTGCTGGGGAAAGAGGCGGATTCAAGATTGCTGCAGGAGCGCCGCAGCAGTACGCAGTGTGCGCTGGACCGGCTCTGGGATGAAGAAAAGGGCTTTTATTACAACCGCAGGACAGACACCGGGGAATACTCTCCGAGGATCTCTCCCACAAATTTTTACGCGCTGTTTTCCGGAGACATTCCGAAGGCACGCACGGAGCGAATCCTGAAAGAACATTACTACAACCCGGATGAATTTTACGGGGACTGGATGCTTCCGTCCATCGCGAGGAACGATCCTGCATATCATGATCAGGATTACTGGAGAGGCAGGGTATGGGCGCCCATGAATTTTCTTGTCTACCTGGCCATGGAGCAGCATCATCTGACAGAGGCCTGCCGGGATCTTGCCGGGAAGTCGGAGAATATATTCCGCCCGGAATGGGAAAGACACCGTCATGTTCATGAAAACTACAACGCCATAACCGGAGAAGGCTGTGACGCGCGCAACAGTGACAAGTTCTATCATTGGGGAGCCCTGCTCTCCGCAGTGGTTCTCAGAAACAGAGGCTTCCTGTGAAAAGTCTGATTGAGCTGATCAGAAAACAATACCGCCTTTCCGGCATGATCGCAAAGATCTATGCCGCTGTCCTTCTTGCGGCTTTTTTGCCTTTTGTCATCATCTTTATTCTGCTGTGGCGCTACTGCAGCGGCGTATTTTCAGAAAGCATCAGACAGTCTGCAGCGGAGAGTTTTCAGTCCAGGCAGCATCAGGTGCAGATGTTTGAGGATGAGATCATACAGACGGGAAAACTGCTGGGGTCGGATGAACAGATGCATGAGTTCCTCCACAGAGGCGGGAATTTAAGCTTTCTCTCCTATCAGATTAATCAGAGGATCCGGGCACTGATCCCCATCTGTCCGTCCGGATTGGAAGGGCTGTATGTCCTGACCGGTACCATGCAGGAATTCCTGGTCCTCTTCGACGAGGCCGGAACACATCTGTCGCTGCGGGGAGACGGAGCGGACAGATATGCTTATCTTCGGGATACTGCCGGCTCCTGTACATCTGCCCAAAAGTCACAGACGGGGTTTTTTACCCTGCGCGAAGTGCCGTGTGTGGCGATCGGGCTGCCGGAAAAGATGATCCTGGCAGAGGATGAGACGGAGGCGGAGGCGGTGATCGTCTTCCTGTTCGAACAGGAGAAACTGGCTGATTTCACAAGACAGGCTTCGGAGGCTGAACTGCCCTGGGCTTTCAGGATCCATAATGAGACCGGCCTGATCTGTGAGGACCCGTCCTTTGCGGGCCTTGAAGATGGCGGGGAGCTTCTGAACGGCGCACTGGATGGATTTGGCTGGGAATTCTCCTGCATGGTGAATACCACCCGGGTGCGTGCCAATGCGATGAAGCGGTTCGGAGCCGTGTTCCTGGGCGTTCTGGCGGCTTACATCCTTCTGGTCGTGCTGATCACGATCATGATCAACCGGCAGCTTCATTCGCTGGAAGTGCTTCGGGAAAGGATGATACAGATCGGAGAGGGCGGCAGCTACAAACAGATCGACCTGTCGGGCGACCGTGATGTTGCCTATCTGTTCAGCGGATACAATGAGATGGTCCGGAAGGTGAAGCAGCAGGAAAACATCATTCTGGATCAGAACAGAAAGAACCTTGAGATTGCGGAGAAACAGCGGATCGCGGAGCTGAAGGCGCTCGAGCTGGAGATCAATCCGCATTACCTTTACAACACATTGAATACGATCAATTCCGTAGCGATCGAGCACGGAGACTATCAGGTGAGCCGCCTCCTGAAAGGCTACTCATCGACTCTGGTATATATGCTGAGGGATCGGTTCCAGCCTGTCACGATCAGGCAGGAGGTCGACTGGCTTCGGGAATACCTGCTTCTGCAGCAGGAACGGTTTCCGGGCGTGTTTACCTGTGAGATCGATGCCGAGCCGGAGCTGCTTGATGAACAGATCTACAAGCTTCTTCTGCAGCCGTTTGTCGAAAATACGATCATTCACGGGTTTGAGGGCCGTACAGAAGGGGGATTCCTCTCCATTCTGTTTTATGTCGACGATCCTCACATCGTGATCAGCATCTGGGATAACGGTAAAGGGATCGAACCGGAGGAACTGGAACGCATCAGACAGATAGCCGCACGACCGATGGAAACCGAATCCGAACGGATCGGAATACTGAATTCCTGCAGGCGGCTGTACGGATATTATGGAGACGCATACCGCTTTACCATAGATTCCGACGTGGGAAAGGGAACCAGGGTGGAGCTTCGGCTTCCGTTTATGTCATCAGAAAAAGAGGATGGAGATGCATCTGAAGAAACATGAGGAGATGCTGATATGAGAATCGTTATCGTAGAGGATGAAAAAAGAGCAAGAGCTGCGATCCGTAACCTGTTAATGGCTGTAGATCCTCTCTCACAGATCGTCGGAGAATGTGAGAACGCGGCTGAAGGTATGGAAGTCATCCGGAACAAACTGCCGGATCTGGTTTTTGTGGACATACGTATGCCCGGCAGGAGCGGACTGGAGATGATCCGGAAACTGAAGCAGGGGGACGTCAAAACAGAGTATGTGATCATTACAGGGTACAGTGATTTTCAGTATGCCAGGGAAGGAATTGATCTGGATGTCGCAGGATATATTCTGAAGCCCGTCACATATGAAGACATTGAGAAGGTCCTTGTGAAGGTCCAGAATAAAAGCATGGGCGGAAAGGCAGACGAAAACCTTCGCGAACAGATCGCGCTTCCCAACCTTTACGAGCTGGAAGGCAACTGCAGGAATCTCCTTGTCAAACGCGCAATCCGTTACGTTAACGACCATATCGGGACGACCTGCCGCCTGGCACAGGCTGCCCGGGACCTGATGATCTCTCCGGAACATCTGAGCCGGAGTTTTCATGAAGATACCGGAATGACCTTCACCGATTATGTCAGGCTTGTCAAGATCGATTACGCGATGGTCCTTCTTCGCAAAACGACCATGAAAGTACAGGAGATCTCGTGGAAAGTCGGGATTGAGAATGATAAGTATTTCCACAATGTTTTTAAGGAAACCGTCGGAATGACACCGAAGAGTTACCGCATGTCAGCGCTTGCCGAGACAAAGAAAGAGGGAACGTGACGGGAAGAGCGGGAGGATGGGTATGATGAACCGGGACGCGAAGATTCTGAGAGCACTCATGGAACAATACAGGGAATATGCGCACTCAGACAGAAACCTGAAAATGAAAGAGCTCCATATCGCGCTGAATGATCTGAAGATGACACGGCCGGTGCTTCTCATCGATGAACTGCCCTGGCATGAACTGAACCGGGACGGTGAACTGACGCTTCAGTGCGCCGACCCTTTTCTTCGGGAGACGGAAAGTTACCTGAGACAGATGCTGTACAGATACCGCCATATCCCCGGCGACATGGTTCTGCCGCAGGAATTCAAGGTATCAAAGGTGATCAGCAGCAGCGGGATCGGCATTTCCGTGAAGGAAGATGTGAAGGCGACAGATGAGAACAACCGGATCGTGTCGCATCGTTTTATTGACCAGATGGCCGATGAGAGCTGCCTGGAACTCCTGCACAATGAAGAGATCATGTATGACCGTGAGGAATCCGAGCGGCGTTTTGAAATGATCTGTGAGATCGCGGGAGACATCCTGCCGGTCCGTCTTGTGGGATCGCCCTGGTGTTTTGATACCCTCTGGGATGATGTCGCCACATTGCACGGGGTCGGACAGATCCTGGTGGATCTGCTGGACCGGCCGGAGTATATGCATGCCCTGGCGCAGAAACTGACAGACATTTTTCTTGACAAGGTCCGTCAGTACGAGGAGATGAATCTGTTTGAAGGGTACCAGGACAGTGTTCACTGCACCAGCGCCTACACAAGTGAACTGCCGGCTCCCGGCTTTGACGGGGAGCATTTCAGGGCGAAGGACGTGTGGGGAAGAGGCGCTGCCCAGGTGTTCGTGTCTGTTTCACCTGCCATGAGGGAAGAGTTTGACATCCCCTATATGAGCCGTGCCATGGAACCCTTCGGGCTGGTCTATTACGGCTGCTGTGAGCCGCTTCATAATCAGATCGATATCATCTCGAAGATACCGCATCTTCGCAAGATCACAGTCACACCCTGGGCTGACTATGATCTTGCGGCAGAACAGATCGGGAAAAGATATGTGTATTCTGCCAAGGCTTCACCCGCTGCGGTGGCCCTGAAGACCATCAATGAAGACCAGATCCGCCGGGAACTGAAGCGGATCACGGATGCCTGTTACCGGAACGGCTGCAACTTTGAACTGGTGCTCAAGGATGTCAGTACGGTTTCCTACCATCCGGAGCACCTGGAACGGTGGGAGAAGATCGCCCGGGAGTTTATTCCCGACTGCTGATCATGCCGGGGGCAGAAAACGATCAGATACTGACATGACGGTCTTTATTTCCGGGACAGACGCATGACGCCCAGGTAGCTCAGCAGGGCAAGCAGACCTGCCGCCAGGGTCAGAATGAGCGTCAGTACATGATGATCCATGCGCATGCCGAGAAAGACCACCAGCACGACAAGACCCATGACGACAAACATATTGGGGAGCAGATAAATGGTTACGGCTGCGCCCTGTTTGATCACTTCGACCTCATTTTCCCAGTCAAGACGCATATGTCTGATGCCGCAGACACAGCCCCAGGCTGTCGAAAAAGCACACAATGCAAAGCCCAGGATCAGGTACAGTACAGTCGAGAGGACAGATACCTTCATAGACAGGCACAGACATAAAGTCGAAAACAGCATGGACGGAACGGTCAGAAGCATATTGAAGAGCATCTTGCCCTGGTATATGGTCTTCTTCTCGATCGGCAGGCTCTGACGGATCCAGTAGTTTTTTCCTTCCAGAGACGGTGAGCACGCGGTCGTGGCAAGCATGCCGATAAAAAAGTAGACGATCAGGGGGATCGCAGGCTGAAGCATATAACTGT
>JAGCAV010000409.1 GCA_017652545.1 Lachnospiraceae bacterium | reverse complement strand
ATCTTCATGCACTGCGTCAGGCGCTGCTCTTTCTCCGGCGGATCAAAAAAGCTGATCTGTTTTGCTTCACTCATTCCAGGCACCTCCATGAAACGTCTGCTCCCAGCTGATGTGTGCATTTGCCATCGGATAGACCGCGTCCGGCTTCTGTCCCTCCGCCTCGCCGCTCTCCAGGTAGTTCCACGCAAGGCCGATGATGATGGCCAGAATGATCACTACAATGAAGATGATTGACCCCTGACGCTCTTTTTTGATATACTTACTCATGAAAGTTAATCCTTTCCGCCCGTTTCACGGGCCGCCGTTGATGTGCCAGCATCAGCGGCCTTTTTTTCTCTCGCTGCTATAAACTCGTCATATTTATCAGCCGGAACAAACACCAGGCTCTGTTCATTTTCCGGATAAAGCAGCCCCGCCTGAACCAGCTGCTCCCGCTCTTCCTTCTTGCTGTTTCCGCCCATGCAGATGATCACTTCTGCAATGGCCATCAGCTCACCGATCACCCATGCGATCAGCGCCCACCACCACGGAATCATCCTGCCTTTTCCCCCTTTCTTTGCGCCTTCCACTCCCGGAAGGCCGCTTCATTTTCTTCACTCCGGAAAAATTCCCGGCAGGCCGTCAACAGCGTCCCACTCATCAGCCGGATATTCGGCTTCTGCTCTGATCTCTCCAATATCACCGGCATCCTCTCCGGCATGTGCTTCACATCCTTCCCGCGTTCCTTCATGGTCTTCCCTGATGATGATCCCGTATCTCCTGCACTCAATGGAGCCTCTGGCGAACCTCCGCCCCTCCGGGCATCTCTTACACTTCATCCGGATTCACTCCGCAGCGGTGCGGCCTGAAGACTCCCTCCGCCAGTTCTTTGCTGTGTTCAATGTCCATCGGCGCCACAATGCCGCGCATCTTGCTCCCGTCCAGTCTGATGTATTCATCGCCCAGCTTGTCAGGGATCACCATCACCGGAAACGCGTCCACAATGATCTTCCGGTACAGCCTCTGTGTGATAACATCAATCGGCTTTCCGCATTTCCTGCATGTCCTCATCTTGTTCATGCTTTTCTCCTCCGCCTCATCGGCTGGTTCACATATCCGGTCTTCATCTTTCTGATGATCTCAATGTTCCGCTCTATGATCGGATGCGGAAACTCCGTCCGCTTGTCATAGATCACCGTTTTCCCATCGCTGAACTTCATCCGGATCTGATCCGGATATTCGCTGTCAGCGGTCATGTAGGTCGGCACCGGCCTTTCAAGCATCTCCGGTCTGTTCATGCTTCGCCCTCCGTCAGCTCGTCCATGCTGATCTGTTCTGTCGAGACCATCAGCCGTCCGCATGGGCTGCGCTTCATGATCAGTCCCCTCTGAAGGTTGCCCTTCAGTGTGTCCTTCTCCGTCATGCCCATCCCTACGCTGTAGCTGATGTCCGGCATCCGGATCACCTCGCCGCTGTCGTTGATGATTTCCTTCAGTTCAATGCCTACCTTCAGGCTCACCGCGCCTTTCTTGATCCCGGTGCTGATCATCCTGTTGATCAGGATCTTCATGGCCATGTCCAGGTTGTTCCTGGTTTCTTCAAACAGTTCCCCGTTTATTGTCAGCTCCTGCGGTTTCATTTCTTTTCCTCCTCACAGTTGTGTCAGCGGACACTT
>JAGCAV010000408.1 GCA_017652545.1 Lachnospiraceae bacterium | reverse complement strand
CCGCGAGGCCTGGGACCCGGGAATCACCGGGGAATTTGAACAGTATGCTGGATTCGGGTGCTCGCTTGAACGCGGTGAGGTCTGGTATACCCTCGGGTATGAAAACGCTCCTTGGATGTTTGTGGATTCCCATCACATTCAGCCGCGCAGGGCGCCGGGGGAAAACTGTTTTTCCATCCAGAAAGGAGAAAGCGTCTTCGTTCTCCTTTACTGTTTTGATCTTCCCGCGGAGGATGAACGGGAGATCCATTCCGTCCTGAAATGGGTTTATGCCCGATATCATGAATCTCCGCGTACCCTGCGGTCAGTCGCCGATACCGTGCGCGAAATTTCCACCGCGATCATGAAAGACGCCTGGGTTCCGGAAAGGCATTGTTATTCAGGGTTTGTTTTGGATCTTGCACGAAAACTGTGTGATTAAATGAATAAAGGAAGTACCTCTGTTATACTGGTAAAGTCTCATTGGCACCGAGATAATCCAGCATACCGGAGGTACACATGGATAGTAAACCAAACTGGCCGAACCGTCAACTGGCTGACGGATATAATTTCGTAGATGCAGCATCAGCCGGGTTTGACGGAGCAGTGCTGACGATCCCGTCATCGCTGACCGGATTTCAGCAAACCGCCTTTGGATATGTTCAGGGTCCAGACGGCGGAACTACAATGTGTTTCGGAGGAATCCTGACAAGCTGCAGCAGCGCGCCGTGCTGCCCTGAATGTGGAAGGCGCATGCATATCAACGGTACAGTCACCGGGGAGATCAAGCACGTTCCGTTCGGAAACATTCCTGTATCAATCGGATTCCAGAAGTATCTGTACCGTTGCCCGGAATGCGGTGACTGCGTGTCGGAACCCGTCGAATTCCAGGCGGACGGTCATCGGATCACCAGGCAATTACAACAGATGGTGGAGGATTGCCTGGCATATGGATTCAACCTGACCGATACAGCCCAGATCACCGGCGTCGGGAGGAACGTTGTCAAGAGCATCGACAAAGCCCGGCTCACAAGGCAGTACGTTACTGCTGACGGGAAACTGAAGGAGCCTGAAGCATACAGCGAAGTTCTCGGTATCGACGAGATCATGATCCATGCGGGACACCAGTACGCTACCATCATCATCGACATGGAGACAGGACATGTCCTTTGGATCCGGCAGACAAGGAAGAAGCAGGTCGTATATGACTTCATGAATCATGTCGGTCCTGAGTGGATGTCTCATGTGAAAGCCGTCGCCAGCGATATGAACGCGGACTTTCAGGAGGCATTCCTGGAGAAGTATCCGCACATCCGGGTTGTCTACGACCGCTTTCATATCGTCAAGAACCTGAATGACAAAGTCATCAGTGAGATCCGCAAGGATGAAATCCGGCGGCTGAACAAGGAGGGAAAAGCCGATGAGGCGAAGGAACTCAAGGGATCCAAGTACATCCTGACATCATCCGTTGATACCCTGGAAGAAAAGGACAGGCGTGCGGCCGAAGGACACGTAATCAGACCGGCAAACAGCCTGTTCAGTCTGAAGGAAGTCGTCCAGAATGGCGGAAAGATGGACCGGTATCACGAGCTTCTTAACCAGAACGAATTGTTCTTTGCCTGCGATGTGATCAAGGAGAAGATCAAGAAAGCCTACGAGTGTACATTGCCGATGCATATGGGCCGTGTCATCAGTTCCCTGATCCGGTTCTGCCTCGATTCCGGCAATAAACACATCATCTGGTTCGGAAATCTCCTGAAGAATCATTACGATGGCATCATCTCCTATGCGTCGTTCCGGATTTCGAACGGGAAAATGGAAGGCATCAACCGGAAGATTGACACGATCCGCCGTGACGGTTACGGATACCCTGACGATGAATACTTCTTCCTCAAGGTAATTGATTTGTCCAGATGTCCATCTTCAGCAAGGAAGCACGATCGGTT
>JAGCAV010000407.1 GCA_017652545.1 Lachnospiraceae bacterium | reverse complement strand
GGAACCTTGCCGGCCGTGACGAACAGATGGCGCTGCTGATCCAGCGCGTGTCCGGCTCTCATTATGACCAGTACTATATGCCCTGTGCAGCAGGGGTCGGGTATTCCTACAGTCCCTATCGTTTCCTGCCAAGCCTGGACCCGGAAGCAGGGATGCTCCGTCTGGTCATGGGACTCGGGACCTGTGCCGTCGACAGAACGGAAGGCTCCTATCCACGTCTGGTCAACCTGGACCGGCCGGAAGCCACGACAGCGACCACGATCGTCGAAAAGCATCAGTTTTCCCAGCGAAGGCTGGAGGTCGTCAATAAAGAAAAAAAGGGACTGGAACAGCTCACCCTGGAACAGATCGAGGGAAAGCTGCCGCGCTTTCTCGGGAACGCGCTGCTGGAGCATGATTTTGAGGTGGAACAGCGTCTTCGAGAGATGGGGCAGAATCGTCAGGTCCGTTTCATTTCCTGCAGAGGGCTGGTCAGGAACAGAGAGATGATGCGGCAGCTGCAGGAGATGATGCAGGTGATCCAGGCAGAGTACCGGCAGCCGGTCGATATTGAATTTACCTTAAATCTGGACGGGACCGGCGAATATATGATCAATCTGCTGCAGTGCCGGCCGCTGCAGGTCTTCCGGGATACAGGAGAGGTATTCATTCCGGACACCCTGCCGCCTGAGCGTATTCTGATGTCCCTGGAAGGCGCTTCCATGGGACTGTCCCGGGAGCTGCCTCTGGACCTGATCGTGTATGTGGACCCGATCGCCTATTACAATCTGCCCTACAGCGAAAAGGACGGTGTTGCGAAGGCAGTCGGCAAAATGAACTGGAAATACCGCGGCTCCGGAAAGCATATGATGCTGATCGTTCCGGGAAGGATCGGGACATCTTCGCCGGAACTGGGCGTGCCGACCACCTTTGCTGACATCAGCGAGTTCGAGGTCATCTGTGAGGTGGCTGAATCCGGGGCGGGTTACAATCCGGAGCTTTCCTACGGCAGTCATATCTTCCAGGACCTTGTGGAGGCGCAGATCCTTTATTCAGCCGTATTTGAAGCCGGACAGACAAAGGCATATCATCCGGAAAGCCTGATGCAGCTGCCCAACCTGTTGACGCAGTTGTTCCCGGAACTTGAGAAACTGGACACGGTGATCCGAATCGTGGATGTAAGCGGAAATGGCAGCACCGTTTATCATGATCTGAGGCATGAAAAGCTTGTTGTAACGGTATGAAGGCCCGATCAGGAGACGGTTCTGTGATTGAAGGGAGGAGCGATATGGACCGGAACAGGAAGCTGATCCTGGATGACGGAACTGAATTTTCGGGATATGGATTCGGGGGCGCGAAGGATACCGTCTGTGAGGTTGTGTTCAACACATCCATGGCCGGATACCAGGAGATTCTTTCGGACCCATCCTATACGGATCAGGTAGTGGTGATGTCATACCCGCTGATCGGTAATTACGGGATCACGAACGAGGATTTTGAGAGCAGGGTGATCGCGCCTTCTGCGCTGATCGTCCGGGATCTCAATGAAGCCCCTTCCAATTTCAGGTCAGCACTGCCCCTTTCAGAGCTTCTGGAAGAGCATGAGGTTCCGGGCATATGCGGGGTCGATACAAGAAAACTGGTCAGGCATATCAGGGATCACGGGTCATGCAGGGCCCTGGTGACCGATGCTGCCACATCTGTGCAGGTGGGGCTGGACATCATCCGGAACACGCCTGAAAGACATGATGCGGTCAGGAGAAGGAGCTGTACCAAGAAATGGTACAGCAGGACATCAAACCCCGAATTCCAGGTGGTGGCCATCGACTGCGGCATGAAGTCAAATATCGTCCGGATGCTGAACGCGCACCGCTGCAATGTGACCGTCGTACCGTACGACACCTGCGCAGAAGAGATCCTGGCTCTGGTCCCGGACGGCGTGCTGATCTCAAACGGACCGGGCGATCCGACCGATGTTCCGGAGGTGATCCGGACACTTAAGGAATTGAGGGGAAAGGTGCCGATGTTCGGGATCTGCCTCGGTCATCAGCTGATCGCGCTGTCTTTCGGCGCGGAAACATATAAGCTGAAATTCGGACACAGAGGCGGCAATCATCCGGTGAAGGATGTAAGGACCGGGAAGGTTGAGATCACGAGTCAGAATCACAGCTATGCGGTCGATGAAAACAGCCTGCCCGGGACAGGGCTTGCCGTTTCGCATATCAATCTTCTGGACGGGACGGTGGAAGGTCTTTGCAGCGACACGGATCGTGTGTTTTCCGTGCAGTACCATCCTGAGAGCGCACCGGGACCACAGGACAGTTCGTATCTGTTCCGGCAGTTCGCGGAACTGATGAAAAAGAGGAAAGAAAATGCCTAAGAGGACAGATATTCATAAAGTGCTTGTGATCGGATCCGGACCGATCGTGATCGGCCAGGCAGCCGAGTTTGACTATGCCGGGACCCAGGCCTGCCTGGCTCTGAAAGAGGAAGGATATGAGGTGATCCTGGCCAATTCAAATCCCGCCACGATCATGACGGATCATTCCATTGCGGATAAGGTCTATATGGAGCCGCTGACACTTGAGTACCTGGCGAGGATCTGCCGCTATGAAAGACCGGACGCGCTGATTCCCGGTCTTGGCGGACAGACCGGGCTGAATCTTTCCCTGCAGCTTTTTGACAGGGGGATCCTGGATGAGTGCGAGATCGAGCTTCTGGGGACTGAGGCGGAGAGCATCCGGCAGGCGGAGGACCGGGAGCGCTTCAGACAGCTGTGCGGGAAACTTCATGAGCCTGTGGTCCCTTCCTCGACCTGTGAGAGCATGGAGGAGGGACTGAAGGCAGCAGAAGCGATCGGTTATCCTGTCATCTTAAGGCCTGCTTTTACATTGGGCGGAACCGGAGGCGGGTTCGCTGAAAATGAGGAGGAAATGCGGGAAAAACTTGCGCATGCGCTTTCTGTTTCCCCGGTGTCACAGGTGCTGGTGGAAAAAAGCATCAGAGGATACAAGGAGATCGAATATGAGGTGATCCGGGACGCCAATGACACGGCCATTACGGTCTGCAACATGGAGAACCTGGATCCCGTCGGGATCCATACCGGCGATTCCATTGTGGTCGCACCGAGCCAGACCCTGACGAACAAAGAATATCATATGCTCCGGGACAGCGCGCTGCGGCTCATCCGGGCGTTGAAGGTGAAGGGAGGATGCAATGTTCAGTTCGCCCTGGATCCGGAATCCTTTACCTATTATGTGATCGAAGTCAATCCGAGGGTATCCAGGTCCTCTGCACTGGCATCCAAGGCCAGCGGCTATCCCATTGCCCGGGTATCGGCCAAGATCGCGGTCGGCATGACACTGGACGAGATCCGTCTTGCCAACACCCCTGCCTGTTTTGAACCCGCGCTGGATTATGTCGTGACAAAGATGCCCCGCTTCCCGTTCGACAAATTTACGCTCGCGTCAAATGTTCTTTCCACACAGATGAAAGCCACCGGCGAGACCATGAGCATCGGCCGCACCATGGAGGAGAGTCTGCTCAAGGCGATCCGCTCCCTTGAGGACGGGAAGAACCATATCCATCTGGAGAAATTTGATGTCAAAAACCTGTCAGATAAAAGCGAACCGGAAAACCGGCAGGAGGCAGTCACAAAACTGCTGAAATACATCGAAGAGGGGACAGACGACCGGATCTATGCCATCTCGGAACTGCTCTGGCTCGGCGCGGACCTGCAGGTCATCTACAACCGGACACAGATCGATATGTTCTTTCTGGACAAGATCAAAAAGATCGTTGACTTTGAAAAGCGGCTGGAGCAGGCAGCCGTTCCGGGATCCGCAAATGCAGATCCGATCGGGAAAGATCTGCTCTGTGAAGCGAAGCGCATGGGCTTTTCGGATTCCTATATCGCAGAGCTGACAGGCCTTGAGGAAGAGGACGTGCGGCAGCTTCGCAAACGGTACGATCTGCGTCCCGTATACAAGATGATCGATACCTGTGCCAGTGAGTTTGACAGTTATGTTCCGTATTTCTACTCGACCTATGAGGAGGAGAATGAATCTGTCGTCACGGAAAACAGGAAGATCATCGTGCTCGGCTCCGGTCCGATCCGGATCGGTCAGGGCGTGGAATTTGACTATTCAACGGTCCATGCGGTCAAGACCATCCATGACATGGGGTACGAGGCGATCGTCATCAACAATAATCCGGAAACCGTTTCGACGGATTATACGACCGCAGACAAACTCTACTTTGAACCGCTGACCGTGGAAGATATCATGAACGTTATCGATCTGGAAAAGCCTGAGGGCGTCATCACGTCCCTGGGCGGACAGACCGCTGTAAACCTGGCAGAGCCCCTTTCACAGCGCGGCGTCCGGATCATCGGGACGGATTCAAAGGCTGTCTTTGCCGCTGAGGACAGGGACGCCTTTGAAGAGGTGATCAGAAGGCTTGACATTCCGCATCCGGAAGGGATCGCCGTTCACAGCATACCGGAGGGAATCCGGGCGGCCTCCGACCTTGGCTATCCGGTGCTGGTCCGGCCGAGCTTTGTGCTGGGCGGCAGGGCCATGGAGATCGTCGCAAATGAAGAGATGCTG
>JAGCAV010000406.1 GCA_017652545.1 Lachnospiraceae bacterium | reverse complement strand
GCAGCTGCTGGCCAATTACCGGGATGTGCCGGAGAACCTGATCCAGGCGATCGTGGAGAGCAACCGGACACGAAAGGACTTCATTGCCGACAGAGTGCTGGAGATCGCCGGGTTCTACACAGCCTCGTCAGCCTACAACACGGACCGGGAGCGCAGACAGAAAGAGACAGTGGTCGGGGTCTACCGGCTGACTATGAAGAGCAACAGCGACAACTTCCGGCACAGCAGCATCCAGGGCGTGATGAAGCGGATCAAGGCAAAGGGGGCGAGGGTCGTCATCTACGAGCCGTCGCTGGAGAACGGATCGACGTTCTTCGGGTCGGATGTGGTGAACGACCTGAAGAAGTTCAAGCGGATGTGCGGCTGCATCATCGCCAACAGATATGACAGCGTGCTTGACGATGTCCGGGAGAAGGTCTATACAAGAGATCTTTTCAGGCGGGACTGATCCTGTCCTGCGGACCCTGCCTTGCGCATATTCTTCCGTCATAGTAAAATGAAACTGAACATGTTTCTGAGGAGCAGACCGCTATGTTTGGAGAGCACTTTAAGCTGAATGAACAGACGATCCCCGTGGTGGAAGAGATCGGCAGGCATATGCCGGGCGGCTTTTTTATCTACAAAGCCGAAATGCCGGGCGAACTGCTGTATGCCAACCGGGCTGTCCTTGATATCTTCGGGTGCGAGGACCTGGAGGATTTCAGGGATCTGACAGGTTTTACATTTACAGGGATGGTCCACCCTGAAGACTGCGCGACGGTCCTGGAACTGATCGATCAGCAGATCGCGGGCGATGAAGAAAGGCTGGATCATGTGGAGTACCGGATCATCCGCAGGGACGGCGCGGTCCGCTGGGTGGATGATTACGGGCATTATACGGATACGGATGAGTACGGCGGCATCTACTATGTCTTCATCTCGGATATCACGATCAAGCGTGAACGCATGGAGTCGGATCTGGCGGTGCGTTCAGCCGTGATCCAGGCCCTGAGCGAGGCCTATCATACAGTGTGGCTGATCAATGATGTGGAGACGGAGGCTTTCTCCCTGTACCGCGGCGATACAAAAGGCAGTACGGAGCATGCCCGGCCGATTCGGGAAGCCCTGGGCCGGCTGAAATATTCCATGGCGAAGGAGCAGTACATCAGCAGCGTGGTGGCTCCCGAAGACAGGGAAAGACTTCAGGAGGAGCTTGCCCTTCAGAATATTGTTGACCGCCTGAAGGAAAAACCCCACTTTAACGTGAATTATCTGCGCCGGATGGAGGACGGATCGGACCGGTATTTCAGAATCGAGTTTGCCAGGGTCAATATGCCGGGCGGCAAACTTGGGATCGTGTGCGGTTTCAAGGATGTGGATGAGGATGTCCGCAAGGGACAGGCAGTCCAGAAAGCGCTGCAGGAGGCCCAGCGGGCAAGGGAAGAGACACGGGTCAGGGAAGAAAAAGCCAGACGGAAGGAGATGGAGCAGCGCCTTGCCCTGCAGGAAAAACTGCTTGAGGAGGAAAGACACCGGGCTGAACAGGATAAGCTGATCACCGCGCTGGCCTCGGATTACCGCGGCGTTTACTATATCGAGCTCGACAGCGACGAAGGGGTCTGCTATCAGGAGCATACACAGCTGGAAGACGGGTTTAAGGTCGGCCGGCATTTCAGGTTTTCGAAGGATATTGCCGATTACGGAAACCGGTACGTCATTCCCGAATACCGGCAGTCGTTCATGGAATTCATCCATCCGGACAACATCCGGTCAGGTCTGCTCACAGAACGGGTCATCTCTTTCCGCTATAAGGTGATCCACAGGGGCAGGGAATCGTTTGAGATGATCCGTTTTGCGGGTGTCAGGCATCCGGAGGACCGTGATGACCATCTGGTCCACGCGGTAAGCATGTGCTTCTCGGATGTGGACAGGGAGACCAGAAAGGACCTGGCCAGAACGCAGGCGCTGGCGGATGCGCTTCGGGCTGCTGAGGAAGCCAACAAGGCCAAGACAGCATTTCTCTCCAGCATGAGCCATGAGATCCGGACACCGATGAACGCGATCATCGGCCTGGACAATATCGCGCTGAACAATCCGGACCTTTCGGATGAGACCAGGGGATATCTGGAAAAGATCGGCACTTCCGCGCAGCACCTTCTGAGAATCATCAATGACATCCTGGATATGTCCAGGATCGAGTCGGGCCGTATGATCATCAACAATGAGGAGTTCTGCTTCAGCAAGACGCTGGAGCAGGTAAACACGATCATCGCCGGCCAGTGCAGGGACAAGGGACTCAAATATGAGAGCAGCGTTCTGGGAAGCGTCGATGAATATTATATCGGCGATGACATGAAGCTGCGGCAGATCATGATCAACATCCTTGGAAACTCCGTGAAGTTCACCCCTGCCGGAGGCAAGGTCAGCATGACGGTGGAAGAGATCGCCCAGCTGGAAGACAAGCGGACCCTGCGGTTCGTGTTTTCAGATACAGGCATCGGCATGAGCGCGGAGTATCTGCCGAGGATTTTTGACACTTTCAGCCAGGAGGATTCGTCGTCCACCAGCAGGTACGGCAGTACCGGACTGGGCATGTCCATTACGAAGAACCTGGTGGAACTGATGAACGGGCGGATCGAAGTCGAGAGTGAAAAAGGCGAGGGAACGACATTTACGGTGACGGTGACGCTTACCCATTCGGATCGGACGAATGCGAAACCGGATGCCGATACACGGGATGGGGAGCTTAAAACAGAGGAGATCACTGTGCTGGTGATCGATGATGATCCTGTAGACTGCGACCACGCAAAGCTGGTGCTCGGCCATATGGGTATTCACTGCGACAGCGCCTCTTCCGGCATGGAAGGCCTGGAGATGGTGAAGGTACGCCGGGCCAGGAGAGAACCCTACAACCTGCTGCTGATCGACTGGAAGATGCCGGATATGGACGGCCTTGAAACGACCCGCAGGATCCGGTCCCTGGCGGGGGATGATACCCCGATCATTATCCTGACATCCTATGACTGGAATGAGATCGCGGAGGAAGCCAGAGAGGCCGGTGTGGACAGATTTGTGCCCAAACCGCTCTACGCCCAGACCATACTGGATGAGTTCAGGGATGCCTTCAGAAAGAAAGATGCTGCCGCAGCCCACCGGGAGGTCAGGCTGGAAGGCAGAAGAATCCTGCTCGCCGAGGATGTCCCGGTGAACGCGCAGATCATGATGATGGTGCTGTCCATGCAGGAGATGGAAGCGGATCACGCTGAAAACGGCAGGGAAGCGGTTGACATGTTTGCATCCCATGAAGCGGGTTACTACGACGCGATCCTGATGGATATGCGCATGCCGGTGATGGACGGTCTGGAAGCGGCGAAAGCGATCAGAGATATGGACAGGCCGGATGCAGAGGCAATCCCGATCATCGCGCTGACTGCCAATGCCTTTGATGAGGATGTCCAGCGCAGCATGCAGGCCGGCCTGAACGCGCATCTTTCAAAACCTGTGGAGCCCGAGGTGCTCTTCGAGACACTCAAAGGCCTGATCAGGTAAGCCGGGAACCCGGGAATGGTACTTTTGGCGCTGTAATCATATTTATATAGAAGAAACGAATTCAACAAAAAAAAGAAGAAACGAACCCGACAGAAACAGCCATGGCTTTACAGGGAGAAGGAGGTAGGAAAGAATGCCTGACAGTTACGCATCATTTCGGGCTCTGAACGAAAAACGGCGCATTCTGGTGGTTGAGGATGAGATGATCAACCAGGAGATTCTGCGGCTTATGCTGGACGAAGACTACGATACCCTGTTCGCAGCCGGTGGTGGGCAGGCTCTTGGGATGGTGCAGGAACATGCTGATACCCTGAGCCTGATTCTTCTGGACCTGAACCTTCCGGATATGCACGGTCTCGAAGTGCTGCGCAAAGTGAAGGAGGAGCCCCGTTATGCCCGCATTCCGGTCATCGTCATGACAGCGGAAAAGGATGCAGAGGTGGAAAGCCTGATGCTGGGGGCCATAGACTTTATTCCCAAGCCGTATCCCCGCCCGCAGGTCGTGAAGGCCAGGGTCCTGCGCACGATCGAACTGTCGGAGGACAGGGACATCATCCGTTCCACGGAACGGGACAGCCTGACAGGGTTCTATAACCGGGAATTCTTTTACAGGTATGCGCAGCAGCTTGATCTGTACAACAGCGGCCAGGCAATGGATGCCATTGTCATCGACATCAATCATTTCCACATGATCAATGAACGCTACGGGAAATCTTTCGGCGATGAAGTGCTCAGGCGCGTTGCCGGAAAGATCTCCGGATTGCTGGAGGATCAGGGCGGGATCGCCTGCCGGAGAGGCGCTGATACATTTCTCGTATATTGTCCGCACAGGCAGGATTATGCGGACATGATCGAGGAAATGTCCGTTACGATGACTGCCGAGGGGATGCGGGAAAACAAGGTGCGCCTTCGGATGGGTGTTTATCCGAACACGGATAAGGATACAGATCTGGAACGCAGGTTCGACAGAGCCAAGATGGCGGCGGACCATGTCAGGAGCAGCTTTTCCGGTGCCATAGGAATCTATGACAGATCCATGCATGAGGCGGAAGTCTTTGCGGAACAGCTGGTGGACGGTTTTGAGACCGCCATCCGGGAAAAGCAGTTTGTGGTCTGCTATCAGCCGAAAATGGATATCCGCGGTGACGAACCGGTTCTCTCCAGCGCGGAAGCCCTGGTCCGGTGGAAACATCCGGAGCTTGGCATGATCAGCCCCGGGGTTTTTATACCGCTGTTCGAGAGCAACGGCCTGATCCGGCATCTGGACAATTATGTCTGGCAGGAGGCCGCCGCACAGGTCCGGGACTGGAAAGAAAGGCTGGGTATGACGATACCGGTCTCTGTGAATGTATCCCGGATCGATATGTATGATCCCTTCCTTATAGAAAAGCTGCAGGGGATCGTGAAGGAGAACGGGATCGAAGAGAAGCAGATCCTGCTTGAGGTAACGGAGTCGGCCTATACGAAGCATTCGGAACAGATCATTGAGAAGGTGAAGCGGCTGCGTGAGTGCGGCTTCTGCATCGAGATGGATGATTTCGGTTCGGGTTACTCATCTCTGAACATGATCTCCACGCTTCCCATTGACGTGCTGAAACTGGATATGCAGTTTATCCGGATGGCATTTAAGGAGCGCAAGGATACCAGACTGCTGGAACTGGTCCTGCGGATGGCGGAAATGCTCGATGTACGCACGGTGGCCGAGGGTGTGGAGACGGCCGAACAGATGCTCACGCTCAAGTCCATGGGCTGTGATATCGTGCAGGGATATTATTTCTCCAGACCGGTGCCTGCCGGCGAGTTTGACCGGTTCATCATCGAGAAGAAAAACCAGCGTGTGCGCAGTGTGCCTGCTCAGGGGAAGAGCAGGGGTGTAAGCCGGGGAACGGACAAGTTCACGTACGATGCGCTTCATGATCCGCTGACCGGCCTTTACAACAACACGGCGTTTGATGTCCTTTTCCACGATTCGGACAAGGAGCACATCGCTGTTCTGATCGCCCGGATCGACGGGTACGAAGAGATCTTCGAGACACAGGGCCGTGATATCACGGACCGTGCGGTCAAATATACCGCGGACGTGCTCAGGGGGAGCTTCCGCTCCGTTGATGTGATCTGCCGGCTCAGGGACGACGAATTTGTGATCATCATGACGAGGATCTTCGATTCCATGCAGGAGCTGGTGACCGGAAAAGTTGATGCGGTGAATGAGATCCTGCAGGATACGCAGAACAATGAGACACCGGTCTCGATCAGCGTGGGGATCGCCCTGTCAGACAGGGAGAAGCCTGACGGCGATCTTTTCGGTGATGCGGATAAGGCGCTGCGCCAGGCGATGATGCTGGGACGCGGGACCTGTGTGGTCTTCTAGGGAGCGCGGGATGGCACCTGTTTTGCAGCCCGGAATACCAAAAAAAATTAAAAAAAAGCGTATTGACACCCACCCGGTAAAATGGTAAAGTGTAGGTTGCACTTTTGCGCAGGGAACCGGGTGGGGTTACTATGCCCTTTTGGCAGTATGCTGCAGTCGCCGGGAATCTGGCCTGGAAGTGTGCCTATAGATATTTGAAAGGACAAGGGTGAGACGTTAATGGAAAAAAACAGGATCCGTCCTATTGAAGCCGGTAAAAGTTTCCGTATGAGCTTCCAGCGCCAGAAGGAAGTCCTGGAGATGCCGAACCTGATCGAAGTTCAGAAGAACTCCTACAGGTGGTTCCTGGAGCATGGTCTCCGGGAAGTATTCGACGACATTTCTCCGATCGAGGACTACAGCGGCAAACTCAG